>JAJXTA010000815.1 GCA_021784265.1 bacterium
GCCCGAGCGCCTTGCTGGGCCAGGATGGCTTCAACCATCTTCTCGACCCGGTCCAGCCGTTCCTCGATCGAGGCGTCCTTGGGCAAGGGGGCGAGCTTTCGTGGCCCTCTGGGTTTCATGACCCGCACCTCCGGTTGCGGCTGGGGTTCCGGAGGCGCGGGGATCGCGCTAGGCGGAGCCGGCGCAACGTCCGGCGCTGGTGTCGCCGGAGCCGCGGGCAAAGCCGCCAGGGCGTCGCCTGGGCTGGGCTTGGACTTTGGACCGGGATCGACATCCGCCGGGGTCGCCGCGGGCGGCGGGTCGTTCACCGCCAGAACGGAAGTCGCAACGGACGAGGAGGTTGCCGGTCCGCGGGTTGCAGTGGGTTGCGTGTCGCTTGCGGCCAGAACGGTCGCGGCCATTCCCGGCAGGGCGGTGGGAGTGCTGGCGACCACCCCCGGCGGGGTATTCGGCGCCGCAGCGCCGGAGGGAGCTGGTTGAGGCTGCGCCAGGACCACGCGGGGGGCGCAGTAGGTCGTGAGCAGGGCCACGAGCAAGGCGGCCGAGGTGAGGGCGCCTAACCTGGTCTTTACCAGGTGCGGCGAGGTGTTGCGATGTCGGTTGAGGATCATGGTTATCCTTTGTTGGAGTTGACTCTTGTTGCTGGTTGCTCCCGGAGCGAGGGTGGTCCCGTGCCCGTTCATGCGGCCGGCCAACTCCGCGAGCAAAAGCGCATATCGTTGTGGCCCGCCGCCGTGCGGCAGCACACAGTCGTCACAGGCGATTTCCCGCTCGAGGGAAAGCTGCTGGGTCACCCACCAAACCGCGGGGTGAAAAAACAGGCCGGCGTGAACGAGGTGCTGCGCGAGGTTCGCCCAATCATCCCCGCGGCGCACATGCGCCAACTCGTGGCGGAGAATGGGCTCCGCCTCGCTCAGGCCAGGCCCCTGGAGCTGTTCCTCCGGCAGCAAGATCACCGGGTGCAAGTAACCCAAGGTCACCGGCGATCGTTGGTGCGCGCAGACTCTCAGGACAACGTTCCGGCGTCCGCCCAACTCCGCGCGCAGGCGGCGGAAAAGCTCGTCCACGCCGGCCTCCGCCGGCTCGGCACTCTGCTTCAGCCGGCGAAGCCGCGCGAGGCGCGCGAAGAGAATGCTGACGCGGAAACCGCCGACAATGGCCCATAAAACCAGGCAGGCGACACTCGCGCCGCGCGGGATTTTGGCGGACCAAGCCAGGGCCCGCCATGCCGGGTCGGCGGCCGACGCCGATCCTGGGCGCGCCGGCGTTGACGCGGCCGGGTTCGGCCGCAAGCCGGGCCCGGCGTCAATGGCCTTCAGGGTGACCTCGTCGCGTCGCTTGGCCGCTCCGAAGTCCCCAAGTGACGTGAGGGTGGGGCGCGCCGTCCCGCGCGCGCCGTGCCGTCCCGGCGCCCAGAGGGGCCGCGCGGCGGGAACGGCGGGTCCCACCCTTGCGGCGCTCACGGGCGCGCCGCGGGCTGTTCGCTCGCCCGTTAGATCGGGAGTCATGGCTTCGACCGCGGGCGAAGCCAGGAGCGCGTCACTTTGCGGTGGAACACTCCTGAGCGTGGGCCCCGTCGCTCGGTCCCGGGCGCCGGCGGTCCTGGACCGCGAGCGAGTGTCGGCCTGAGTGGGACCGTTCCCGATGGCGTGGTGGCGCCAATAGTCCAGTGGGATCAGGCCCGCCAGCAGGACCAGGGTGACCAGCCACGTCGCGTGGCGGGTCGCGGCGTTGGTGCGGCCCGCCCAGCGCAACACCAGCCCCACCAGCCCCACCAGGACCAGCCCTTGGCCGGTGCCATTCACCACGGCCGTCATCACCTCGTCACACCCGCGGAGAAGGTCAGGGCTCATCGGCGCCTCCTTCCGATTCGGTGATCTTCCGCTTGAGCCGGTCCAGCTCCCGCGGCGTAAGCTCCTCTTCGCGCAAGAACGCCAAAACCAACTCGCTGGGCGACCCGGCGAAGAACTTCGACAAGAGTTGGTGCACGGCCTTCCGGGCCGCCGTGGCGCGGTCCACGCGCGGGGCGAAGACGTAGGCCCGGCCTTCCTTGCGGGTGGAGAGATAGCCCTTGGCCTTGAGGATCCGCATGAAGGTCAGGATCGTCGTGTAGGCATCCTTGCTGTCCAAGGCCTCGACCACCTCGGCGACGGTGGCCGGGCCTTTGGCCCAGAGGATCTCCATGATGCGGAGTTCGGCGTCGGTGAGGGTGCGGGATTTTTTGCGCGGCATGGCGGGTGGCGTGAACTATTAAATCGTTAGTGGATGACCTTTACGACGGGCGCGCGCGGTTGTCAACTAAAAAGTTAGTAGAAAAATAACCCGCCCCGGCGCGCGCCCGCGGGGGTCCAGCCGCTAGACTCGCCGGACCCACACCGGTCGCGTCCCCTCACCGCTTGGGCCGGGGGCGCGGCGGCGCCGGCCAGGCGCTCGGGGGCGGAAACCCGTAGCGCATGTAGAAGGCGACGGTGCCGTCCTCGGCCTGGAGTTGCGCGGGTGTGGCCGGGATGGGCCAGACCCAGTCCCGCCCGCTGAGCACCCCGGGCGGGTCGGTGATGGTTGGCCGGGCGTCGCCGCCGTCATCGTGACCGTCGTCGCCGACCGAGTAGAGGAGGAAGCCGCCGTTGGGGCGGGGCC
>JAJXTA010000816.1 GCA_021784265.1 bacterium
CCACCCCGACCTGGTGGACCAACGCAGCTTTCCAGGGGTTCAGTTGCAAGCACCTCAGTCGGTTGACCTAGGCAGCGCGGGGGCACGATGGCGCGTGGGATCGCCACCCACGGCCGCCCACGGGCTCGCCCACGCGGCGGGGTTTCCTCGCGTTCATTGTGTGCGGCCTCGCGTTGCGGGTCATTCGAGCGTTGGGCTTGTCCGAAGCGCCACGAACCACCGCGTGTCGTGAGGTCGTCGCTCGAAACGAGCCCAAGCGGGAGCGAACGCTCTGGCCCTGTTCTCGACGGGATTTCAGTGAGCCCGCCGAGGGAGCCGGAAGCTGACACGCGGGCTCGCGCAAACCGCGCCGCAATCGCCCCGGGTGCTTCCCCGGCGGCCCTTAGCATTTCACGGTCGCGTAATACTGTTGAAGTCCGTAATAAACCCACTGACCATAGGTCAAACCGCTACACGAGCCGTCCTTGCAGGAACCGTTGGCGTCGCGGTTATAGAGCCTCGCATATCCCTTGGCAACGCAGTTGGTCAGGTTATAGCTCTTGCTTTTGCAGTGATCGCCATAAGTCTGCCAGACATCGTTTGTTCCCGGCGGCGACGGACTTGACGAGTACTGGTTGCACTCGCACGGCGCACCGTTCGTGGAACCGCTGCAGTAGCAGCTCGGATAGTTGTACCACGCGGTCACTTGGTTGTTGCAGTTGATCTGGGACCAAGCCCTCTGGGCGAAGATCCCGACCAGAACGATGCTGACTGGACCAAGCGCAGCCCAAGCCACGCGCCGGATCATGGAGGGTTTCATTTCATTCCTTTGTTATGGGTTTATACTTTCGGGTCACGAAACGCACTAACAGCAGGGCAGCGGGAGGGACGATCAGGACGGCGGCGATCAACAACAAGGCGGAACCGCTCCCTGGGTTCCGCCCCGCCACCGACATCTGCGCGGCGGCGGCCTTTACCGACTTGAATTCCGAGGAAGCCGTGACCGCGGCGGCGCTGGGCCACACTGAGTTCGTGTACAGCACCTGCGCGACGGGCAGGTTCGTCCCGCCCCGGAAGCGCTCGTCTGAGATCAGGACGATCCCGGGCAGCGCCGGAGCGAAATCGGCCGGCGCGGGCACCGTGGCGATGTTGGTGACGAAAATGGAACAGGTATAGGCTCTGATGAGGTCCCGCGCACTTCTGCCGCCGGGCCGGTCAAAGTACGCGGCGAGCTCGCTGCTCAGCGGTAGCCTCAGCCCGTGATAGTTGGTGGTGCTCGTGACGGAGTAAACCGCCCCGGTGAAGCCATGGTCGCACGGCGGGGGGTAGCGGATGGGCTTCGGACGATAGCGCGTACTGTCGATGATGCCGTCGCTCATGAAAACCGCGTTTGCGGGCAGCCGCAGCGGACCGGGAAGGCGCCGGATGAATGCCGGGGCCAGATAGTCGGGCAGCGCATCGTGGAGATAGTAGGGCTCACAGCGGTTGGTCGGGCAGAGGTCGAGATGCGCCCCCGAGGCCAACGCGAACCAGATAAACCGGACCGCCGAGTCGTTGACCGCCCACGGGTAAGAAGTTTGGACCATTCGCCCCATCCCGACTTCGTTGAAGTCCGGCACCCCGACGTTGGTGGGGTTCGCGCGCAGGACCGCCAGCTCCTGCGCCGCGCGATGCACGACATCATCCGAGTACCGCATGAGATAGAACGTTTGGCTCGTGTCGTTGGCGCCCGCCTCGTGGTAGGCGACGTCATCCTCGCCAACCCGCTTGACCCGCAGATTCCAGGCCGGCGGCGCCAGAAGCATCCTGAATAGGAGTTCGGATCTCATGGTCTCGGCGCCTTGGCTGGAGTAGGCGATCAGCTCCGCCGTGCCGCGCACCTCGAGGGCGTCACCGCCGAACAAGGTGGCGGCGGCAGTGCGGAGAATGAGCACCGCCGCAAGGGCCGAAATGCAGGTTCGGGTAGCGGTCGGAAACCGCCGACGGAGAGCGGCGGAGGACCGGTGGTCCCCCCAGGCGTCGAGGCTCCGCGCCAGCGCGCGCCCGTTGCTGTCGCCCGCCGCTCTCTCAAGTCCTTGGCGATGTCGCGTCATGAACCGCCTCCGAAAGGCTTTGGTGCCGGACTTTCCATGTATGCACGCGGCAGCATCTTGGCGCGAAGAGACAGCGCCATGAGGAGCCCTACACATGCCAGGCTCCCGGTGATCATAAACGTTAACGCTCCGCTGGCGAGCCGCTCCGAGGTGTGGCTGGAAAACCGCAAGACCGTCGGCCAAGCCCCCAGGCAACCGCAAGATCCGTCAAAGCCGACCCAGCGCAGCCCGATCCTGTACGCGACGAGAACGGAGGCAAGCCAGAGGATTGTCAACAGACCCGTCAACGGCTGGCCCGCTCGCAGCACCCGCACCGCCACGGCCACCTCGAGCATCGCCGCTGCGAGAGCCATCTGGCGTGTCGTAAGGAGAGCAAACACCGGGTCTGTCGGACCTGGAGCGAGGACAGGCCATCGTAAGCCATTCCACGCTTTGCCTAACCCCACGATCAGCAGCAAGACGGCTACGAGCCTTGCATAAAGGCTTGCGATCTGGACCGGCCACCGCCCAGAGTCGCCGCTCGGGCCGGGAAACCGCAACCCGATTCGAGTCCTGGGAGGCCCC
>JAJXTA010000817.1 GCA_021784265.1 bacterium
GGGATCCGCTTCGCCGTGGGCAACCGCGCCGCGTGTTCGAGCGTCGTGGAAGGCCGCGTTTTGGAGCACTCGTTCGCCCAAACCGCAGCCGGCCCTTCGGCGGAGCCGAGTGACACCCGCGGGCTGATCGAGCGCCACCTCCACGCCACCCTTGGCTTCAACCGGTCGGTCGAGGGAGGAACCACCTTCCACGTGACCGTCCCGGTCGCGCCCTAAGTGGCGGCGGCGTCACGGTTTGGGCTCTTGCCGTCGTGAAGAAGCGACCTGCCGCCCAACGGCGTGGCCGTGCGCTCGCAGCCGACGCGCAAGTGGCCCCGGCCCAAGTCTTGTGCTGCGCCGCCGACCAACCCACCGCGTGGCGACACGATTTGGTGGCGCGGGAGGAGCCCCTGGAAATCCGCGTCCGGGGCCGCTCGCTGGCCGTCACCATGCGCACGCCCGGCCACGACCCGGAGCTGGCGGTGGGGTTTCTGGTGGGGGAGGGCGTCCTCCGTGAGCCGGCCCAGGTCGTGGCTGTGGGGCACGGCCTCGCCGGCGACGCGGAGAATCCGGGCAATCTGCTGAACGTGTTCCTGGCTCCCGACGTGGAAGTCGATCTCGAACGACTCACGCGCCATGTCTATGCCTCCTCGAGTTGCGGCTTGTGCGGCAAGGCCTCCATCGAGGCGGTGCAGCAGCATTTCCCTCCCCTCACCGCCCCCTTCGCCCTCGGGGTGGGTCTGCTCTTGAGCCTGCCGGACAAACTGCGGGCCGCGCAAGTGGCGTTTGCGCAGACCGGCGGTCTGCATGCCGCCGCCTTGTTTAACGCCGCCGGCCGCTTGGTCGTGGTCCGGGAAGACGTGGGCCGGCATAACGCCGTGGACAAGGTCGTCGGCCATGCCTTCCGAGAGGGCGCGTGGCCGCTGGCCGACCATGTCCTCTTGGTAAGTGGACGGGCCTCCTTCGAGATCATGCAGAAAGCGCTGGCGGCCCGGATTCCGGTGGTGGCCGCCATTTCCGCCCCCTCGAGTTTGGCGGTGGTCTTCGCGCGCGAGAGCGGGCAGGCGTTGGTCGGATTCCTGCGGGGTCAGTCGCTCAATGTGTATGCCCACCCGGAGCGGGTGTTGGACTGAGGGAGAGGACGGTGGCGGGAGGTGTGGGGTAATCCCCGGGATGGCGCCGTTGCGGGCGATAATGGCATGAAAGTTGCTATCTATAACCCGCGCTTGTCGGCAGCGCCCTGGCCGTGGCGGCGTGTCCCCCCACTCCGGCCCGGAGCGGAGACTTGTGGGGACGGACCAAACCCGCTATTGACTCCGGCGTAAATGGCGCTAGCCTCAATTTGATAGTTGGTAAGTCGCGGCTATGAAACGAATCACTTTAGTCTGGTCTCTCGCCCTGCTGGGTGGGTTGGCCCTTGGGCCGGGTGGCTTCGCCCAGACCAAGGGGAACACCGATCGCAAGATCGAGCCCCAAGACCTCCTCAATATCTACGTCGTGGGCGAGAAGGACCTCCCCAACGAGTTCCGGGTCTCGGCCACGGGGACGATCCAATTTCCGTTTTTGGAGACGGTGGACACCCAGGGCCGGACCCCGTCGGAGCTCCAGGCGCAGATCCAGGAGGCGCTGGCGAAGGATTACTTTGTCAACCCCCAAGTGATCGTCTCGGTCAAGGATTACCGCAAGCAGTTTGTGCGGGTGATTGGCCAGGTGACCAAAGCCGGACTGGTGGAACTGCCCAGTGAGCAGCGCTTCGACGTCATGGATGCCATCGCCGCCGCGGGGGGATTGACCAACCTGGGCGACAAGAACAAGATCATTTTCACCCGCAAAGGGGAGACCAAGCGCTACACCCTCAAGCAGTTGAAGGGGATTACGGACCCGGCCAAGAAGCTCTGGGTCGAGCCGGACGACATCATCGAAGTTGGCGAAAGCCTGCTCTAAAGCCATGCAAAACCCCACGCCGCAGGTCGAGGACCCGTTGTTCGCCGAGAACATCAATCTGCGCCACTACTGGCACATTATTCTGGAGCGCCGCTGGCTGGTGATCACGGCGTTCATCTCCGTCTTTGTCCTCTGCCTGGTCTATCTCTACAAAGCCCCGCGGGTGTACGAGTCGGCGACGCGCATCGAGATCGACCACGAGCCGGAGGCGACGATCAATCTCTCGCAGGCGATGTCGTTCACCTCCGCCGATCAGGATTATCTCCAGACCCAGTACAAGAATCTCTCCAGCCGCAGCCTGATGCAGGCGGTGTATGAAAAGCTGCACCTCAAGGACGACCCGCGCTACAACCTCAAGCTGGACCCGGTCAAGGCCCTGGCCGGCGACGTCACCATCGCCCCCTTGCGCCTGAGCCGATTGGTGGACATCCGGGTGGAGCACACCAGCCCCCAGCGCGCCACCGACATCGCCAATGCCATCGCCAAGGAGTTCATCCAGGAAAACATGGATCGCAAGACCAAGAAGGTCCTGGACCTGTTCAGCTTCCTGAAGGAACAGGCCGACAAAA
This sequence comes from bacterium, assembly GCA_021784265.1. Lineage (GTDB taxonomy): Bacteria > Verrucomicrobiota > Verrucomicrobiia > Limisphaerales > J093 > JAJXTA01. The sequence continues at coordinate 2,493 of JAJXTA010000817.1, forward strand.
CCCAGAAAGAACTGGAGAAGGCCCAGCGAGCGCAGCAGGCCTATCGGGAGACCAACCAGTTTGTCTCTCTGGACGCGGACCGCAATACCATTTTCATGGCCCTGAGCGAGGCGCAGCAGGCCTATGCCAAAGCGCGGAGCG
>JAJXTA010000818.1 GCA_021784265.1 bacterium
CAGGAACGTGCCGACGCCGTACCCAGCCAGGATGCCGACGGTGATTGATTCGGCGGTGAGCAAGGGCATGGCCAGCACGGTGGCCAGGACGCGCGGGGCCATGAGGTAATCGACCGGGTGGGTGGCCAGCGTGCGGAGGGCGTCGATTTGCTCGGTGACCCGCATCGTGCCCAGCTCGGCGGCCATGGCGGCGCCGACCCGCCCGGCAACCATCAGGGCCGTGAGCACCGGGCCCAACTCACTGCCCATCGAGACCCCCACCACCGCCAAGGTGGCGGTGTCCATCTTCACTTTGTGGAATTGGAAATAGGTCTGGGCGCACATCACCATCCCCGTGAACGCTCCGGTGATCAAGACCACCGACTGGGATTTGACGCCGATGAAATACATCTGGTAGAGCCAGTCCCGTCCGCCGGTCCGCCAGCCGAAAATCGAGCGGACCGCCTCCAGCACCAGCAAGGCGTAGCGTCCCAGGCCTTCCAGGCAATCCCGGGCCCATTGGTTCGCGGTGGCGATCATCCGAGCCCGCATTCCTACCAAAGGCCGCTCCGGCTGGCCAGTCCGCTTTTTGCCACCTTTGGGTTTGCCAGGCGGGGCAGGATCGGCCAGAGTAGGCGACGGCAATGGGGTTTGCCGTCCCGCCGGTGGCGGGAGAACCGCCGGACCCGATCTTCCGTGCTGATAACTCCTGTCGCGAGAGTGGCTGTGTCGGCCGCCCGCCATCGTTATGATGAGTTATCTGTTGGTCGCGGTCGGCGGGGCCCTGGGGACGGCCGCGCGCTTCGGGCTTTCGGGGTTGTGCGCCAACCTCCTGGGCCGTACTTTTCCCTGGGGCACACTGATCATCAACGTGAGCGGCTCGTTGATCATTGGCTTCTTCGCCACCGTCACCGGCACGGAAGGCCGCTGGCTAGTGGGCCCCAATGGGCGCAACTTCTTCATGACGGGCATCTGCGGCGGTTACACCACCTTCTCCTCGTTCAGCCTCCAGACACTGAACCTGATGCAGGACGAGGAATGGCTCTATGCCTCGGCCAACGTGGTGTTGAGCGTGGTCCTCTGCCTGGTGGCGGTGTGGCTGGGCCACTTGGCCGGCCAGTGGGTGACCAGCTTGAAAGGGACCTGATATGGAACTGCCGAGTGACGCCGTTCTCCTGCGCATCTTCATCGGGGAGAGTGATCGCTGGCACCATCAGCCGCTCTACGAGGCCATTGTGCTCAAGGCGCGGGAATTGCACTTGGCCGGAGCCACCGTGCTGCGCGGACCCATGGGCTTTGGCAAGTCCAGCCGGCTGCATACGGCCAAGATCCTGCGCCTCTCCTTCGACCTCCCCGTAGTGATCGAGATCGTCGATACCGCGGAGAGGATCCAGGCCTTCCGGCCCGTGCTCGACGAGATGATGCAGGGCGGGTTGGTGACGCTCGAGAGGGTGACGGTCCTGCACTACCGCGCCGGCACGCCCCCCGAGCCACCCGCGGGTGCCGTTCCCCCGACGGCTTAAAGCGGGCGCCCGTTCTCGGCAGGGCGGAGGTGGCCCGACCCTGGACGACAACTTCCCCGATGTCCCCGAGCCCTTGGCGCACACCACGCCCCGCCTGCGCGAGGAGCTGGTGGCCCGGGGCATCCTGCCGGACCCGAGCGATCGGACCTTCGGGGCCATGACGGGCGGTGAGGCGGTGAGCGGGATTGCTTTTTGATGATGCAATCCGCGCCCGCCCGGGTTACAACCGCAGTGAACACGGCCGATAATTAGGCAAATGGACCGCAACCAACACATGAAACGACGAGACTTCATCAAGACCTCCCTGACGGCCACCTCGCTGGCCGCGCTGAATCAACTCAACTCCAGCGCCGTTGCGGCGGAAAGCCGGCGCGGCGGGCGGCCGGAGTATTACGAGTTGCGCACCTACCACCTCGACGCCCCGGGGCAGAAGGACTTGGTGGACAGCTACTTGGAGAAGGCCGCCATTCCCGCCTTCAACCGGCTCGGGTGCCGGCCCGTCGGCGCCTTTACACCGCTCGACGCCCAGGAAGTCACGCAACTCCACGTCCTTATCCCTTACCCCACGATCCAGCTTTTCGGCACGATGACCGCCCGGCTGGCCAAAGACGCGGAGTACCAACAGGCGGCCACCGACTATCTGCAGGCGCCCAAGGCCAAACCGGCCTATGCCCGCATCGAGAGTTCGTTCATGATCGCCTTCACCGGCATGCCCCGGATCGAGTTGCAACCCTTCAGCGTGGATAAGAAGCCCCGCATGTTCGAGCTGCGGGTTTACGAGGCGCACAGCGAGTTCAAATGCCAGAAGAAGGTCCAGATGTTCAACTCGGGCGAGATGGACGTGATGCGCCAGACGGGCATGGCCCCGGTCTTCTACGGGTATTCCTTGATCGGGACCAAGATTCCGAACATGACCTACATGCTCTCCGCGGAGAACATGGAGGAGCATAAGAAGCACTGGAGCGTCTTTGGCGCCCATCCGGAGTGGAAGCGACTGCAAGGCCTGGCTGAATACGCCGATACGGTCTCGCACATCACCAACACGTTTCTGGCCCCCACCGCCTACTCGCAGATTTGAACCGGACGCCGCGCGGCGGTGGGTGCGGGCGCCGGCCCGCGGCGGCGGGCC
>JAJXTA010000819.1 GCA_021784265.1 bacterium
GCGCCGGCCCAGTTCATGCACGATCTTGACCAGATGATGGCGCGAGATGCCGAAGGTGGTGGCGACCTCGCGCACGGTGACCCGCTGCGGCTGGCGGAGGGCGGTATGGATCAGGACGCGCATCGCGTAGTCGGAATAAGCGCTCAGGTGCATGGCTGGGGGCAGGGTGAGGGCGGGGAGGGCGGGAGGCAAGGTAAATATGTACTTGCAATACAGCTTTTGCCGCCGTACCCTCCCTCGCGGTGATCGCGAACGTGGACCTCTTCAGCACCGAAGCGTGCCGGCCGCCCGCCCCGCCCCTGGGGCGGCGGCCCTCGGCGACGGACCTCCTGTACCGCGGGGTGCGGGCCCAGGAGGACCGAGATACCCGTGCCGCGGCGCGTGTCGCCGGGGTGGCCCAGCCGGGTTGGCACATGATCCGCATCCGGCTTCCGCTCGGGGCGCTCACTCCCGACCAGTACTTGGCGCTGGACTGCTTGAGCGAGCGGGTCACGTATAATCATTCGTTGCGGGCGACGGCGGGTCAAAGCCTCCAGTTGCATGGGGTGGCGCCCGCGGACCTGGAGGGCGCGCTGGCGACGATCCGGGGTGCCGGACTCGCGGCGGGGTGCAACCCGGATGGTTTGGAATACGCCGTGGTGGCGCCGCCGGCACCGTTCGCCCAGCCGGGCTACCTGCGTCTGCGGGCGCTGGCGCGCGAGCTTTGCGACGGGCTGTACCCGACCCCCTGGGATGAGGCGGCGCATCCTGACCATCCCCCGCGCAAGTTCACGATTGGTTTGGGATTGGTCGCCGACAACTCGACGAACGTTTTCGCCCAGGACGTGGGCTTGGTGCTGGTGGAGCGCCCCGGGGCGGCGCCGCGGGTCAACGTCCTGGTGGGGGGCGGTTTGAGCATGCCGGGGCGGCGCCCCGGTTCTTACGCGCGGGTGGCAACGCCGTTGGGCTCAGTGAGCGGCGACGAGGTGTTGCCGACCGTGCGAGGCCTCAGTGCGTTGTTCCGCCAGCTCGGCCAGATCGAGCGTCGCCGGTTCACGCGGTTCAAATACGTGGTCGAGGCGCTCGGGGTCGAGGCGCTCCGTGCCGCCGTGGAGGCGCGGCTGGGCTGGCGGTTGGGCCCGTGGATAGCCGTGGGCCCTTACGGCGCTCGTGCCTGGCTGGGGCGGCACGCGCAGGGGGATGGCCGGGTGTTCTGCGGGATCAAGGTGCCTAACGGGCGCCTTATGGATGTCGGCCAGCGTCGCTACAAAGCCGCGCTCCGCGCGGCAGTCGAGGCGTACCGTCCGACGCTGATCATCACGCCGGGCCAAGATGTGATCTTGGGCGGCCTGCGGCCCCATGACGCGGACGGGGTGGAGGCGGTTCTGGCCGCCTACCACGTGCCGTTCGGCGCCGGCTTGCCCCCGGTGCGGGCGGCCGCGATGGCCTGCGCCGGTCTGCCGACGTGTCCCCTGGCGCTGGCGGAGTCGGAGCGGGTGACCGAGCGCCTCCTGCCGGAGCTCGAGCGGGCGTTGGCCCGGGTGGGCCGAGCGGGCGCGCCGTTCGTGGTCCGGATCAGTGGCTGCGGCCTCGGGTGCATTCGCCCCAACATGGTGGATCTCGGTTTGGTGGGGCGCAAACCCGGGCGCTACGATCTCTTCGTGGGCGGGGAGGAGAGCAGCGGCCGGCTCGGGGAACTGTACGCGGAGAGCGTGCCCGTGGAGGAGGTGTTGCCGACGGTGGAACCGTTGCTGACGTACTGGGGGTGTTGGGCCGCCCCGGGCGAGTCGTTCAGCGCCTTTTATCAACGCCGCTTTGGGCCGGCCACGCTCCCCACCCGCTTGGAGAGCGTGAACGGTCCGCCGGCGCGACCCCGCCTCGAGGCCGCGCTACGCGCCGCCCACCGTGGGGCCGAGCCCGCCAAGGGGGGGCGGCGGCCCGAGACCGAACCTATCCCTCAAAACAACCTATTATGACCACTATCACCACCATCACCACGAACACCACGGTTGGCGAAATCGTCCGCGCCGTGCCGGCTTGCGCGCGGGCGTTTGAGAAGCTGGGGATTGACTACTGCTGCGGCGGCAAGAAGACGTTGGCCGAGGCGTGCCGGGCCAAAGGACTCGACGCGCCGACGGTGGTCGGAATGCTGTCAGCCTTCGACGCCGCCCCCGGCGCCGGGCTGACCAATGCCGAGGCGATGAGCGTGGCGGAACTCTGCGATCACATCCAACGGACCCATCATGATTACCTGCGCGCGGAGCTGCCGCGATTGGATTTCATGACGCGCAAAGTGGCGGCGGTTCACGGCGAGCATGAACCACGGCTGCGGGAAGTCCGCCGCGTGTTCGAGGCGTTCAGCGCGGCCATGATCGCCCACACCAACGAGGAAGAGGCGACCGTCTTTCCGGCCCTGCGCCACCTGGGGACCGCGGGCCGGTCGTCCGCGGCCACGACCCGGGCGAGCCTCCGCCAAGGGTTGGCCAAACTCGAGCGGGAGCACGAGGCGGCCGGGGCCGTCCTCGAGCGGTTCCGGGCCCTGACGGACAATTACACCGCGCCGGAGTGGGCCTGCAACACCTTCCGGACGCTTTACGACGGGCTGGCGACGCTGGAGCGGGACATGCACCAAAACGTGCATAAGGAAAACAA
>JAJXTA010000820.1:0-1394 GCA_021784265.1 bacterium
GCTCGATCCCACCGAGCGCCGCATCGGCCTCTCCGTCAAGCAGCTGGAGCAGGACCAGGAGCGGGGCGACATGGAAGCCGCCAAGGCCCGCCAGCCCGAGTTCAAGAAGGCGACCCTGGCTGATGCGTTCAACAAGGCGGAGCGGGAGGACTAACCTCTCCCGATCCCAGGCGAGGCCCCCGCAAGGGGGCCTTGTCGTGCCATGGGAGGTCTTCGCATCCGCAGGATGCGAAGAAGAAGGCGACCCTGGCTGATGCGTTCAACAAGGCGGAGCGGGAGGATTAACCTCTCCCGATCCCAGGCGAGGCCCCCGCAAGGGGGCCTTGTCGTGCCCGGGGTCACAACCGGGGGGGGCGCAAAGGGCCAAATGTTGACCTGCGTGGCATTTTTGGCTGCGACGGCCCCGGATCCGGAGAACGGGACAGGACGCGGGATTCCGGGCAGGGTACCCTTGCAAAGCGCCGTGAAATCTATTGATGGCCCCTCGCGGCGTTGGATAAACTCTGACGCAAACATCGGCAGGCCAAAGCCCCTCCAGCGATGGCCGTGATCTGCCCCTTCCCCTGGCCCGGCCCCGCGCCGGAACCTCCAGGGGTCCTGCGGGGGATTCCGCCACCTCCCACCCCGCACCCGAAGCCCGTCATCCAAAGGAAGCTCCATGAGCGAACTTACCCGGAAGGAAGTGGTCTTCATCCTCAAGTCGGGGAAGAACTTCCAGCGCAATGATCTGAGCGGCCTCGACCTGAGGGGCTTCGATTTCTCCGGGGCCGACCTCTCCGAAGCGAACCTGGCGGGCGCCATCCTGAACCAGACCCAGATGCGGGGGGCGAACCTCGCCGGCGCGGACCTGCGCCTCGCCAACCTGGACGAGGCCGACCTGGAAAGCGCGAACCTGTCGCGGGCCCGCATGGCCGGCGTGAACCTCTCCGGGGCCAACCTCTCGAAATCCGACCTCACCTTCTTCGACATCCAGCAGTACGAGCCCGCCACCATCCCCAACTTCGCCGGCGCCAACCTCGCCGGGGCGGTGCTCACGGGCGTGACCCTCACGGGCGTGGACCTCAGCGGGAAGGACCTGCGCGGCGCCAACCTCAGCGGGGCGGACCTCCGGCAGACCGTGCTCGAGGGCGCCAACCTGGAGGGCGCGAACCTCGCCCAGGCCAACCTCGTGGGCGCGAACCTCGCCAAGGCCAACCTCTCCGGCGCGACGCTCCAGGGCAGCACCCTGGGCGGCGCCAACCTGAACCTCGCCAACCTGGCCGGCGCCAACCTCGCGGACGCGGACCTCCACTGGGCCAGCCTCACGGAGGCGAACCTCCAGGGCGCGAACCTGAGCCAGGCGAACCTGAAGGGCACCAACCTCTCCGGCGCCAACCTGCAGGGCGCCGACCTGC
>JAJXTA010000820.1:1404-2626 GCA_021784265.1 bacterium
AACCCCCCGGTGCCGGACCTGCGCCACCTCGACATCCTGAAATACGAGAAGGGGGACGTCCCCAAGCTCAAGGGCGCGAACCTCAGCGGCGCGAACCTCAGCGGCACCAACCTGCGGGGCATGGACCTGGGCCACACGAACCTCAGCCGCGCGGACCTCGGGGGCGCCACGCTGCGCCAGGCCAACCTGGAGAGCGCGGACCTCCGCGAGGCCAACCTCAAGGGCGCGGATCTGGGCGAGGCCAACCTCAGCGGCTCCGTCCTCGCCGGCGCCAACCTGGGCGCGGCCCAGCTCGGCGGCGCCATCCTGGGCCAGACCGATCTCCGCGGCGCGGACCTCACCGGCGCGGACCTCCGCGAGATCAACCTCGGCGGCGCGAACCTCAGCGGCGCGAACCTCAGCGGCGCCAGGCTCACCGGCGCCCAGCTCGAGGATGCGGTCCTGGCCGGCACCATGCTGATCGGCGCCGATCTCAGCCGCGTGGACCTCTCCCGGAAGAACCTGAAGGGCGCCAACCTCTCCAAGGCCGACCTCACGCAGACCAACTTGGACGGCGCCAACCTCGCCGGCGCGGTGTTCAGCGGCGCGAAGTTCACCGAGACGCACCTGGGCGGCGCGAACCTGCGCGGGGCCCAGCTCAGCGGCAACGACCTGCGCACCGCCAACATCTGCGGGGCGGACCTCAGCAGCGCCGACCTCGCGGGCGTGGACCTGCGGGACAGCATCCTGAGCGCGAACTTCCACGGCGCGAACCTCCAGGCCGCCAACGTCCAGGGCGCCACCCTGGACCGCGCGGTCCTCACCGCCGCCAACCTCTCCGACGTGGACCTGCGGGGCCTCGTCCTCGAGGGCATGGATCTCAACCATGCCGTGCTGGACGGCGCCAACCTCTCCGGCAGCGCCATGCGCGGCGCCATCCTGCGCTCCGCCCGGGCCCTGGGGGCCGATCTCAGCGGCTGCGACCTGGCCAGCGCCGACCTCCGCAACTCCGACTTCAGCGGGGCCAACTTCTTCGGCTGCGACCTGGAGGGCGCCAACCTCCGCGAGGCCAACCTGGCCTCCCTGCCCACCGAGTCCCGCGGCGAATACCGCACGAACCTCAGCAACGCCAACCTCACCCGGGCGAACCTCGGCGGCGCCAGCCTCTACCAGGCCAACCTGAACGAGGCCGTGCTGGTGAACGCCGACCTCACCAGCGCCAGCCTCGTATGGGCCGACCTCC
>JAJXTA010000821.1 GCA_021784265.1 bacterium
GGATTCGGGGGTGCTGGCCGCCCAGATCACTGGCTTGGCCCTTTCCAACGAGGTCTATTATCTCAACCCCAGCATGGGCTACTTCTTCGAGACCCTCGACGCCCAACCGCGGGGCTTGGTCTATCGGCTGCAGCTCGTGGCCACCAACGACTTCCGTCCCCGCCCGCTCGCCGAGGCCCAACTGGCCTGGAACCAGCAGTTCTGGCAGCGGGTGGCGCCCCACCTCGGGTCCGGTAGCGGCGCCGCCGCCCCGCCCGGCACGCTGCGCTTTGTGCAGTCCTTCTGGGCGCGCGCTCTCAATACCTGGGGCGTGACCCTCGAGCGGCAGGGCCAAAATGCCGCCGCCGGAACTTGGTTCGCCAAGGCCCACGAGCTGGCTCCCGACAGCCTCTCGGCGCGGCTGAATCTCGAGGTCAACCGCAAACTGCAGCGGGGCCCGCTCAGCGGGGTGGACCTTGGCGCGCGGGTCGCGCTGGACCCGGAGAGCGGCGGGTTGGAGAATATGTTGCTGGCCGATGGACCGGTGGACGACCCGCTCTGGTGCTACAAGCTGGGGCAGGTCTATGCCCGGGGCGGCCTCTACCGCCAGGCCATGGTCCTGTTTGAGCGGGTGCGGCAGTTGCTCCCGGACAATCCCACCCCCGACCTCTGGGCGCGGAACATGGAGGTGCTGTTCCGCTTGAGCATCGGCCAGAACGCCCCAGCCGAGCAACTCGCCCTAGTCCTGGAGCGCCAGCATCCGCGCGACGACGGCGTGCTGGAATCCCTCGCCCAAGTGTATATCATGACCAAGCGGCTCACCAACGCGCTGGTGACGCTGGATCGGCAGTTGGCCCTCAATCCGGCCAACCCCCGCGCCCTCCTCAACAAAGCGGCGATCAACATCTACTTCAAGCACTACGCCCAGGCGATCCCCCCGCTGGACACACTGCTCAGCACGGACCCCAACAATAGCGCCGCCCTGATGGACCGGGCCATTGCCAACCTGCAAACCGACCATCTGGATGCCGCCCAACGCGACTACCAGGCCCTGCGCAAGCTCCTGCCCAAGTACCATGCGGTCTATTATGGTTTGGGGGAGATTGCGTATCGGCGCAAAGACACCGCGGGCGCCCTCAGCGCCTACACGCACTACCTCGAGTACGGCCAGTCGAATTCCGTCGAATACAAGGCGGTCCAGCAGCGGGTCAACGAGCTGAAGAAAGGGGCGGCCCCGCACTGAGTCCGTCCTCCCCGGGTTGACCGGGGTTGCCAGCCCGGTGCCCTATGCGGGTCGCTCACGTCATCACCCGGTTGATCGTGGGCGGGGCCCAGGAGAACACCATCGCCTCCGTCTTGGGGCTCCGGACCAAGCCGGGCCTGGAGGTCTCCCTCATCTCCGGTCCCACGACGGGGCCGGAAGGCACGCTGGAACCGTTGGTGGCCGGCGTGCCCGGGCTCCTGACGCTGGTGCCGGCGCTCGTCCGCCCCGTCTCGCCCTGGCACGACGCGCGGGCCGCCCTGGCGCTCGTCCGGTGCTTTCGCGAGCTGCGCCCCCAGCTCGTACACACGCACAGCGGCAAAGCCGGCATCCTCGGCCGCTGGGCCGCGCATCGCACCGGCGTGCCCATTATCATCCATACCGTCCACGGACCTTCGTTCGGGACCTTTCAAGGCTCGCTCGCGAATGGCGCCTTCCGTGTCGCCGAGCGTTGGGCTGGGCGGCTCACCACGCATTTCGTCACCGTGGCTCACGCGATGACGCGGCAATACTTGGCCGCGGGCATCGGGTCGCCTGAGCGCTACACACGGATCCTCAGCGGCTTTCCCCTGCAGGGCTACCTTAGGGCGACCAACGATCCCGCCCTGCGCGCCCAACTTGGGTTGGGTCCGCAGGACGTGGTGGTGGGCAAGATCGCTCGACTCTTCGCGCTCAAAGGCCATGACGACCTGTTCGCGGTTGCCCCCGCGTTGGTGCGGCGCTGTCCGCGGCTGAAATTCCTCCTGGTGGGCGACGGGCCCTGGCGGGAGCGCTTCGGCGCCCTGGCGCGCCAGCTTGGGCTCGCGGACCGAGTTTGCTTCGCCGGCTTGGTGGCGCCGGAGCATATCCCGCGCTACCTGGGGGTGATGGACCTGCTGGTCCATTTGTCACGGCGCGAGGGGCTGCCCCGGGCCCTGCCCCAGGCCCTGGCGGCGGGCAAACCGGTGGTCGCCTACGACAGCGACGGGGCCGGCGAAGTCTGCGTGGACGACCAGACGGGCTTCTTGGTGCCCGTCGGCGACTTGGCGGCCTTGACGGACCGAGTGGCCCGCTTGGCCGAGGACACCGCCTTGCGCGCCGCCCTGGGCCAGCGCGGACGCGCCCTGGTGCAAGCCTGGTTTCCGGTGGAAAAAATGGTGGAGGAGTTACATGAACTTTACTTAAAGTTGAGCCGAGCATGCTAACCACCTCACCGCCCGGCTGGCCGGGCCGACCGGGCTTGGCCCGCGGCCGCCTTCCGGCCCGGCCGGGGGCCTGACCACGACCCTATCCGTGCCGTTCCCGTTCAATGTCTATGCCCTAGCGGCGGGGAGTGCGTTTGTCACGACCGTCCTGGCGTTGCCGCTGTGGCGGGTGTGGTGTCGCCGGACGGGATTGGTCGATGA
>JAJXTA010000822.1 GCA_021784265.1 bacterium
GGTCCGGTACAGCTCCTCCAACTGGCTCAACCCCTCGAGCACCCGCGGCGCATCCAGCCGGCTCCAGTCCACCGCCGCGACGCTGGGCAGTTCCTCCTCGGCGGCCATGAGTTCGAGGTGCGGGAACCGCACCACGCGGCGTTGGCCACTGAGGTATTCGCGGTGGAGCGTGGTGAAGAGCCACGTCTTGGCCTTGGTGCGGTCGCGAAGCTGAGCGCCGTGCTTGGCCCAGATGTAAAACGTCTGTTGCGTCAGGTCGCAGGCATCAGCCTCGTTACGCGTCAAGCTCAGCGCAAATTGGTATAGCGGACGGTAATACAGGCTCACGAGACCCTCGAATTCTGGATCTGAAGGCATGAGAACATCACGTTTCTAAGAGCCCGCGGCGCCGGGTTTGTTCCCACGAAGGCTAATCCCCGGCGGCGCGTGGGTCAATCCGGCTGTCCCCCCGGCGCGCGCTCCGCCGGGCCGGAGGCGACGCCGGACGGCGCCCGGGTCCCGGGAAGGGCGGGGTCAGGCTTGGCAATCTGGTTATCGAGATTCCCCAATAGCGTCGCGGCCAAGGCCGCACCTCGGCGCGCCCGGCGGTTCCTTTAACCCGGCGCGCGCGCGGGCGGCTTGCCTCCCGGCACAAATATTGCTATTTCCCACCGCATCGATGACACACGCTAATCCAAACCCGTTTGGCGGCCCGGGTCGCTCGCGCCGCCGCTTTCTCCACACCTTCACCCTGGGCACCGCCCTGGCCGGCCTGGGGGGGCCGCCCTGGGCCGCCCGCCTGCTGGCGGACTGCCAACCCACCACGCGCGGCGACGGGATCCTCCGCGTCCAGCTCGACGACTTCCCCGCCTTGGGCCAGGCCAACGGCTCGGTGCGGCTGGCCCTCAACCCCTTCATTGAAACCGGCCCCAACGGCCCTTTCTACCCCATCCTGATTAACCGGAACGCGGCCGGGCAGTTTTTCGCCCTCCGCACCCGTTGTTCGCACCTGTTCTGCGTGGTGCCCCCGTTCAACGCCGCGCTCGGGGCCAGTGTCTGTCCCTGCCACGGTTCGCACTACGGGATCGATGGCCGGGTGTTGGCCGGTCCGGCGCCGCAATGGCTGACGCCGTACGCGCTGAGCCAGGAGGGCAACGTGCTCTGCGTGGAAATCCCCAGTCTGGGCTTCGCCCTGCAGGTCAGCGTGGTCCCGAGTGGGGCCAGCTCCCGGCTGGCGCTGCAGTTCCCCAGCCTCGCCCAGCTCAAGTACCAGGTGCTCCTCCACCAATCGCCCACTGACCCGGGCAGCCCGGTCACCTTCGCCACGACAGCCACCGGCCCGCTCACGGCCACCACCTTCACCGGCACCGGCCACACGGCCACGCTCTACGTCACGCCGCCGACGGCGTCCGCGGGGTTCTTCAATCTCACGGCCGCGGTGACGCAAGGCTGAGCGGCGGGCCGCGGGACAGGTTGACAGGCGGGCCGGGGTGGGGTTGATTACGCGACTAAATTGGAACCATGAGAATGCCTGTCCACCGCGCCCGGGCCCCCGCCGGCGCGTTTACTTTGGTCGAGCTGCTCGTGGTGCTGGCCCTGATCGGGGTGCTCGCCGGGTTGCTCCTGCCGGCGCTGAGCCGCGCCCGGGCCCGGGCCGCCGGCGTGGTCTGCCTGCACCAGGTCCGCCAGTTGACCCTGGCCTGGAACCTCTACGCCACGGAGGCCCAAGACCGGCTGGTCTATAATCTCGGTCTGGATCGCCGCCAACCGCGGCGGCTGGTGGACCCCAACCTGAACTGGGTCAACAATGTCATGACCTGGGAGCTGGACCCCGGCAACACCAACGCCGCGTTCATCAACGTCAGCCCCCTGGGGCCGTACTTGGGTCATTCCCGGGGCGTGTTCCGCTGCCCGTCCGACAGGGTGCTCAGCGAGGTGCAACGGGAGGCGGGCTGGCGGCATCGGGTGCGGAGCGTTTCCATGAACGCCATGGTGGGCGATGCCGGCCCGAACGTGCGCGGCGCCGAGAACGTCCTCAACCCCGGCTACCAGCAATTCCTCACCCTGGCCGCCATCCCCTCCCCGGACCACATCTTCGTGCTCTTGGACGAACATCCGGACAGCATCGGCGACGGCTACTTCCTGAACCGTTCCGACGACGCCGAATGGCTGCACTTGCCGGCCTCGTATCATAACGGGGCAGGCAACCTCGCCTTCGCCGACGGCCACGCCGAGGGCCATCGGTGGCGGTTCGCGTTGACGCAACCGCCCAACCGGCCCGACGTGGCGGCCCTGCCGCTGCCGGTGCCGAGCGCGCAGGCCGACGACTTGGCCTGGATCATCGACCGGACCAGCGTCGAGGTCCAATGAGTCTCCGCAACCACCGACGGGCTTCGGCGGCTGGCGGCGGCCCGCTTGGGCGGGTCTGGGCGGCGGTCGCGGGCGCGTGCCTGGGCGCGGCGGTCCTCGTGGGCGGCGTGCTGGAGGGCGAGGCGATTGCGCCTCCAACCGCCGAGGGCTCACCTCCGGCGGTGGGAACCAACGCGACCGTCCGCACGTTCCGGGTCCGGGGGTTCATCCAAGACCTGGCCCCAGCCACCGCGATGGTCCGGATCACCCATGAGGCCATCCTCGGTTACATGCCCG
>JAJXTA010000823.1 GCA_021784265.1 bacterium
GGAGATCGGGCTCGTTTTGCAGCAACACCCGGAGGGCAGCGCGGACGATGGCGTGATCATCCGCCAGCAAGATGGTGGTTATGTTCATAGGCACGTCGAGTTGAGCTCAGGTTACCGCAGTAGGTAAGCAGCTTACGCACCAACGACGAACGAGTGGCCGGCGGAGGCGGAAGAAGCGGAGCAGCCGGTTCCGGGCCGCCGGCGCCCCGACAGTTTCAACAACTTCCGCACCAGTGACTTGCGGAACCGAAACCACGATGTGCCGTGGACGTCAGGCGGGCACGCCTCGACCGAGGTCTGGTCCGTTTCCGGAGCGCCCCACGCCGCCGACGGGGGGAAGTCACCCAGGCGTTGGGGCATTCCACCCGTGCCGGCCAGCGGGCCGGGGCCAGGCCGCCGCCTGCGCCGCCCGGCGACGGCGACTCGGTCGGTTCTCCGGTAAAAGCGTGCCGCCCGGGAGGCGGAAGCTGTGGGCGTCGAGGCCGGGGAGTTGGTCCCCGCGCGGCGCGGGCAGGTCGATGACCAGCGTGGTCCCCTCCGCGTGGTGGGCGAGGGTGCCCAGGACCCCCCAAGAGGCTCACGGCCGCGTCGCTGGGCGCGCGCACGTTGCGGAGGGTCAGATGCGCCCCCGGCCAGCCCGGCGCGATGGCATAGAGCACGCCCGCGTTGCGGGTGAAGAAGAGCTGCTTGACCGGCCGGCCGTCGCGCGGCTCGAAGCCCACTCGGCCTTGGAGCGGGCCGGCTGAGTGCGCGCCGTCGGGTTTCGCCAGCGCGGCCAGCGCGGCCACGCTCAGGCTTAGCCAAGCGGCGCCGCCCGCGGCGTGGTGGCGGCCCGTCGGGCCCGCCGCACCGCGGGACGCCGCACGACGTTGAAGCCGAGTTCGGGTCCCGTGGTCGGTGAAACGCTAATTGAGGAGCATCGTTGGAGCGCAACGTTGCCGGGTCACCACCGTCGGTTCGACCGCGGCCCGGCACCCGCGCAACGGAGAATCCATGGCGGTTCCTAGCCACCCACGGCCGGCGAACTGACCGGCAAACCGGCGGGGTCCATAGCCCATCGGCACCCGCACGCGCAACCGGAGAATCGTCCGGACCACGGTCAGTGGCGGCGGAGGAGCAGGTGGTGTTCCAGTCGCCGCGTTTGATGGTATTCGAGCGGGGGCAGCTCGACGAGGGTGGGCGACTCGGTCTCGCGGAGGGTAGCTTTGGCCAAGCGTTGCAGGGCACGCCAGCGCGGCCACTCGAGGTCCGGGGCGTGCACAATCTGCCGCAACAAGCTCCGCCACTCGATGATTAACCGGTCGATATCCCCCACCCCGACCAGATCGTTGGCCCACGAGTGTTTGGCCAGCGGGTTCTTGTGTACGCTGGCCATAACCACCTCGGCCCCGGCGCCGTACTCGGGTGGAACGCCGTTTTCGAGGTAACCGGGGATGCTCTGGTTGCCGTAGGCCCGCTGGCAGGCGCGCGCCAGCCGCCCCCCCCACCGGTTTTCATCACCACAGAAGCGGAAGCCGGCGTCCAGGTTCGCCAAATCGTAGAGCAACTCCTCCACCGGGTAGTCTTCCTCCTCCAGCGCCGCCGCCAGCGCCAGCCCATCACTCTGGCTAAAGAAACTCACCACCTCTCCCCGCCGCGTGGGGACACCCGCCGCCTCCACCAGGTTGAGCCGGCGCCAGAGCAAGGCGGTCCCGGTGGCGGTGGGGAGTTGGCGGCAAGCGCCCACCCAAGCGCACTGGGCGCAATCCGAGGGAAGCACTTCCCGCTCCTCTGGCCGCCACAAGGCTGCGTGGTGGCGGTCCACGGGAACCCGCATCGTCAGCGCCGCCAGGCTGACTTGGGCGATCACGCGCTGCCCCTGCTCCACCAGCCGCACCAGCGGGGTGTGCTGCCGGACCAACCCCCGCTCCAGCAGGGGAACGATGCGTTCCTGCCACAAACGGAGGGAGGCCTGGCGCCCCTTCCAGTTCGTCAGCCGGCGCACCCACTTGGCGAGGATCACCCGCTCCTCGGGCAATCGCTCGGCAACGGTGAGGGCACGCCCGTAAATCGGCCAGGCCCCTTGCGTCTCCACGACGCACAAGGTCCCAACCCCGACCTTCTCGAGGGCCGCCGGCTCGCTCAGGACCGGCCGGGGGGCGGCGCTGGTGGCGAGCGCGTCATCCGTGAGGTCGCCGTTGCCACCCGCGTCGGAGTCAGGCGGAGTCCCGGGCAAGCCGGCGGTGGCGACGGCGCTGGGCCCGCTCGGAGCCGGGCTCGCCGGCTTATCGGTTCGCCGGGGCGGGACCACAACTTCAGCCAGAGGCTTCTCGACGGGAGCCGGGTAACGCTCCCACTCCCCTCGGCTATTGCGCAATTCCCGCACCCACCGCCGCACGTGGCGCGCCCGCTCGGCGTCGGTCATCAACCCGCAGGGTGCCGCCTGGTGTTTGAGCGAGGTCTCGACCCCAAGACAGATGGGCTTGGTGGTGAAGAGGCGCTCCTGGGCCTCGACGGCTGCCAGGAAGGGGGCGCGCCCTTGGTGCGCCGCGGTGCGCATGAGCCCCAGAAGGGCGCTCCAGTCCACCATCCCGTTGCGGGTCAAATGACAGGCGTGGGCGTCGAGCAGGCGGATCTCGTTGGCG
>JAJXTA010000824.1 GCA_021784265.1 bacterium
TCAGCCACCCAGGCCTCCGTTGGCGCTCCTGAGTCTGGGCACCGGCATCAATACGGGCACGGTCACCGTCGGCCTTATGGGTTCCGACGCCCACATCCTGAACTACACGGTCTTCGGACGGGAGGTGAACTTGGCCAGCCGGCTGGAGGGGGTGTCGGGTCGGGGTCGGATCATCATCAGCGAGACGACCTACGCCGCGCTAGCGCGGGACGACGCGGCGTTGGCGGCCCAGTGTGTCGGATTGGCCCCGGTTACCGTCAAAGGCATCAGTCAGCCCGTCAAGATTTACGAGGTGCCCTGGAAGACGGTCGAGCCGCAGGACCCATCCGTGCCGACGGCTGCGCCGGGGGCGGCGCCTGCCGCTCCTTCCCCACCGGCACCCGGAGCGACGGCGGCGCCGCGGGTCCATTGAAGTAAGCAGCGGCTGAGGGCGGGCCGGCCCGCTCACAGGCGGCTGGCGTTGGTGTCGGTCGCCACCACGGGTGGCGGCCGGCTGGGAGGGGCGGGCGGAAGAGGCGGCATGGGGCTCCCGAGACCCAGGCCCGGAGGAGAAGGGGGCAACCGGGCGGTGAACTGGCGCCAGGCTTGGCGTTCTTCCGGACTCATCGCCTCCCAACGGGCGGCGTTGGCCAGGAAGGTCACCCGCTCAGCCTCGGTCATGGCCGAGAAGCGTTGGAACGCCTCGATGCACTTGGCCCGCCGCTCGGCGGGCAGGTTCTCGAACCCCTTCAGGGCGTCGCTCATCCGCCGGCGTTCGGCTGGGGAAAGGGTGTCCAGGGTCCTCGCCTTTTGGCGGGCGCTGAGGCTGAAGAACTGTTGGAAATGAGCGGACATGCGTTGGCGCTCCTCCGGGGAGTACGCCCGCCAGCGGTTGAGATCCCCCTCGAGCTGCCGACGCCACTGGGCGGAGAAGCCACCCAACAAGGCGGCTTGCTGGGCCGGCGTGTTGGTTTCGAAGTTGGGAAAGTAACGGAGGGTCTGCTCGTTCTGGAGCAGTTGCTGTTGTTGTTGCGGCGGCAGCCGGTCCCACTGGCGGAGGCGATCGGCGATGAGCTGGCGGTCTTCTTCGGGGACGGCCCTGAGCTGCTCCACGCGGTTACTAGCATCGGACCGCATCAGCGGCAGGAGGAAGTAGCGCAATTGGAGGAGCCGGAGACGGAGTTCCCGTTGGGCGGGGTCCAAGGCGTCAAACTCCCGCAGCCGTTGGTTGAGATAGCGGCGTTGCGCCTCGGTCTTGCCGGCCAGGGCGATTTGGCGTTGGGCGGGAGTCTGGGCCAGGAGCTCGCGCAGGGTCGCGACCGGGTTCCGCGCCGGCGGCAGGCGTGGCGGAGCCGGCGGGGGTGCCGGGGGCAGAGAGTGGCCTTGCGCCGTCCGGGCGGGGAGGGGCGGGGCCTCGGCGGGGGCAGCCGGTTGTGCGGCGCCGTCCCGAGCCGCCCACACGCTGCCGCACAACCAGAGCATCAGGGTCGCGTGGCGCATCGCGGGTGGTCGCTACTGCAGGGCGCTCAAGAGCTCGTCGTCGGCCGCGGGCGAGGCCGCCGGCAGAGTGCGGATCTGATCGAAGTCTTGCAGCATCCGCCCCAAGTTAGGGAGGGTCGTGAGCGTGGAGATGGTGGCGACGCTGCGGGCGAGTTCGGCGCGAGTGTGGAGGCGGTATTGGTGTTGGCCCAACAAGGCCGCGAGGACGAGGAGCGCGGCTGCGCCCGCCTGCCAGGCATGGCCCCAGGCGCCGAACCATTCGCGCCAGACTGGCCGCCGCCGGGCCCGGTGCTCCGGCCCACGGTGCACTGCCGCTCGTACGACCTGGGCGGTAAAGTTGGTCGAGATCGGCACGTCGGGTAAGCCGCGCAACGCCCGGTTGAGGCCGTGGTCTGCCTCCCAGAGCGCGCGCGCGGCGGGATGGGTTCCGAGATAGGCCGCCAACTGGGCTTGTTCCGCCCGGGTCAGTTCGCGGCGCGCGGCGCTATCGACCAGCTCCTGATAGACCGTCTCGTTCATGTTCTGCTTCTGGTGAAAACCCGGCGGCGGGGAAAAGTTGCGCCCACGAGAGCGGCTGGGGGACCAGCGGGGTCATGGCCGTGGGCTGCCTTGCCGGTGCCTATCGACCTCTCCCCGCTGGGTCGTCCGGCGGGCCGGGCGCCCAGGCCCCGGAGCGGAGGTACGGTTTGAGCCTCGCCTTCAAGGTCTCGCGGGCCCGGTGGATGAGCGACTTGGTGGCCGACAGGGAGCACCCGAGCACGCGGGCGATCTCCTCGTACGGGAGGTCGCCTTGGCGGCAGAGCAGGATGGCCATCCGCTGGTTTTCCGGCAGTGCCCGCACCGCCTCCTCGACTTTCCGTTCGAGCTCCCCCTGGAGCAACGTCTCCGCCGGCCCGGCGCGATGGAGGTCGGGGAGTGGGCGTTCGGTTTCGGGGGCCTGGCTGGCCGTCGGCGGGTGGAGGGGCTCGGCGGGGTGGCGGGAGCGGCGGCGGATTTCGTTCAGGCAGAGGTTGCGGGCGATGGTGAAGAGCCAGGTCGAGAACTTGGCGGAGGCCTTGTAGCGGGGAGCCGATTTATACACCTGCACAAAGACTCCCTGCGCCAGGTCTTCCGCCTCGGTGGCATCCGGCAGCGTGCGATAGAG
>JAJXTA010000825.1 GCA_021784265.1 bacterium
CCAGCCCGCCCAGAAAATATCCCGGCACCGGCGCCGCCAAACCCACCGGCCCACCCACCCATTGCAACGCCCCGCCTGGTTCCACCAACCAGAGGTCGGCCCGCCACTCGGGTCCCTGCACCAACACCAACGGCCCCACAGCGGCCGCCCCAGGCGTGCCAGGCATCGTCACCGGCCCGTTCACCCCTGCCGCCCCATTGGCCAGGTTCACCGTCCCCTGACCCCAGCCAGCCACCATACCCAGCATCAGCACCGCGACCCACGCTACGACAGCGGTCACCCGCACCTCAGTGTTCAATGGATGTGTCTTCATCGCGCTGGCTCGACCCAGTTCGTCGGCTGGCTGGCGTTAATGAAAAACCCCTCCCCAAGGCCGATGTTCGGCTCGGCCGGATACCAACCCCCGCCCGGCAGTTGCGTGTACACCACAAACCGACCCTTCTCCCACCGATAGACGTTATCGAACGGCGAAAGGCTCAGCCCCAGCTTGCTCGTCAGCCCGCCCCACACCGCCGTGTAGCTGGCCGTTGACGACAGCCCCGCTGGCACCGGGTTGGTCACGCTTGTTGAGGCCGCGTTCCCAAAGATTGACACCGTCAGCACCTTGTTCGTTGGGTTCAACACAAACGCCCCCACCCCAGGCGGCAGCGTTTCCAGCGGATCCTGCCACACCAACGCAGCCACCGCGTTGGTCGTCAGTATGTTGGTGCTAAAGTCCCCAGCCCCAAACTCATAAACCTCGGTCCCCTGCGGCACCCCAGGGAACACCACCGCGAGCCGGTTGTTCTGCGCGGACACCAGCGGATCCCCCACCAGTTGCAGCCCGGGATCCAGTTGCACGTTGAAAAAGCCCAGTTGGCCGTACGCCGTGCGCATCGGCGCCAGTGCCAGCAGCAGCCACCCCGCCGCCAGCCATCCGCCTTTCGTCATGTGTCTCATGGTATCACCTGCCGGGCCGTGGAGAGGGCACGACCCAGCTCTTGTTCCAATACAGTTGCCAGAGGTTCTCCAGCCGCACGCTCGACGCATGGCCATCGGCAAAACTTACATTGATCGCCCCAGGCAACGTCGCCCGGGCGTCGAAGTTCGTCACCGCCGCCGAGCGCGGCGCCGCATGCCGCGGAATCGTCAAGACGGCGATGTCGCCCGCGGTGGAGAAGCGCAGGCTCGCGGAGGCATCACCATTGGCCGGGTCATACAGGTCGCTGGCCGGCAAGTCGTTGGTCAACGGGACCGCGGCTCCCTGCGCGCAGTCGGCGAACAGCGGCGTCTGTGCCGGCGAATCAATGTTCAGCAGGTTGTTCCGAAACCCCGTCGCCCCATGCCATTCGTTCGGCGCCAGCATCCCCACCCGAATACAATCCAGGTTGAGCCATCCATTGATCCCATAGGCGCCCTGAGTCTCGAAATAGTCGTGCCACTCTACGGTGGTTGCCATCGTGGCGGGCATACCACCAATCAACGCATTGCCCAGTAGTATCCGCAACCAAGCTAGGTCCAAGCGGCCTACTGGGTGCGCGCTGATGTCAAACCCAGGAGGTGCGCCCTTCCTCCGCTCCGCGTCCGTCGGCGCGCGGGCCACGGGACAGAGCATAACTGGGTCGTTCGGCTGGATACCATAGGGCCGCAATAGCGGGTCCCAGTTCCAGTAAGTTCCAACCAAGGAAGACGCGTCGTTGTTATCCTGGCTATACGACAGCTCCGCCAGGGCAAGCTGCCGCACGTTGTTCAGGCAGACCACCGCCTGGCCCCGCGCCTTGGCCCGGCTCAACGCCGGCAAGAGCAACGACGCCAGAATCGCGATGATCGCGATCACCACCAACAGCTCGATCAGGGTAAACCCAGCGACCACACCGCCCCGCGTGGGTCCACCGCCCCCCGTTTCCCGACCCAGCCGGCCGGGCCAGTCGGGAAACTCGGGGGGCGGTGGAGACGTCAGTGACGTCACGGGCTCGAGACCTTTACGGGGTGTAAACCAGTACATAGACCGCTCCATTCTGCGCCCCGCCGTTGATCGCAGCCTCATAGGGCGCGCCCACGATCAAACCGCCAGAGTTGGGGCCAAAGCGGAAGTCCTTGGCTCCCGCCGTGCTGAAGCCCACCTGCCCACTGGCCGTGGTGCCGGTTTCCACGTCGGGGGTCGTTCCCAAGCTGCCTGAGCTGCCGTAATACACATACACGGCGCCGGCCCGGCTGTTCCCGGAAGCGGTGTAGTAGGGCGCGCCCACGATCACATCCCCATAAGTGTCAGCGTTCACATCGCCTCCCGCCACGCTGTACCCGAACTTCTCGCCTCCCTGCGGGCCGGTCAGGGTGTTGGTGCTCGCGATCCCGGAAGTGGATCCGCCGTAAACGAACACCTCACCGGTGTTCGCGTTGCCGCTCACGGTGTAGTTTGGCGCCCCCACAATGACGCTGTAGTACGTGAACCCGGACGAGTCCGCGCCAAACACATTGTACGACGAGGCCACACTCGCGCCGAAGTTCACCCCCGTGGTTGGGGAGGCGATCTTCGTTCCGCTACTGGAGAGCCCGCTGCTGCCACCGAGGTAAACGTAGGCCGCGTCCTGCCCGGGCGCGCCCACCACCGCCCCTGCGGCGAAGCTAGACGTCAAGTCGCC
>JAJXTA010000826.1 GCA_021784265.1 bacterium
TCGAGCATGGAATCGAAAACGTCCCAAACACCAAACACTCGGTCGGTGTCGTTGTGAGAAAAGAGCCTCTCTTTTCCCGTGCCCGCCAGCCAGACGTCGGCGCCGGCGCCGCCCGCGTTGCCCCAAATGATGTTGTTGAATACGTCCAGCACGGCGACAATGCCGTCCACCTGAAAGGCGGCTCCGCCTCCGCCGCCTTCCGCGGTATTCCCTGTGATGGTGTTGTTGATGCAGTAGAGGTTTGACGAAGCATCGATCCAAAGCCCGCCGCCCTGGAATCCCGCGTCGGTCTGGGCATTGCCTGCCACCAGGTTGTCCGCGATCGTGATCCTCGGGGCCGATACGCAGAGGGCGCCGCCATTCTGGGCGGCTCGATTCTCCTGGAACGTGTTTCCGCTCACCGTCGCGACCCCCGCGGCGAGGCTGACAAACACCGCCCCGCCATTGAAGGTGAGCGGGCCGCCCCCGCTATAGGTGTCCCCACTATTGGGACCCGACGTATTGCCGACGAAAACGTTGTTCGTGAGTGTAACGTTGGTCGTCGAGAGAACTCCAGCAAGATCCTGGACAAAGACCGCGCCCCCCGGGTGATCGGCGGCATTACCCAAAAAGGTGTTGTCGGCCAGGCCTACCGCGGCGTTAGCGAACAGAGTCACGGCGGCGCCGCCGCTATCGGCGGCGGGTCCGTACAACACGTTGGTAACAAACATGTTCCCGTTAACGCTGACGCTCGACGTATTGTTAATCTCGACGGCGGGGCGGGGCGAGGTGTAACTGAAGGCATTGCTCGCGACCAGAACGGTTGACGCCCCGCCGGAGTAGAACGCCCCTGAATTGCCAATGAAGAGGTTGCTTGCGGCCACGACGCTGCCGGCGGGAACGAAGCTCCCGGCAGGGAAAACCCCATCTTCCACATGAACCGCCAGGAAACTGTTGGAGCGAAACGTGCAGTTTGCTATCGAGATGACATCGGCGCTGTGCAGGTAAAGGCCATTGACCGCGCCTTCAACCGTGCAACTCGTCGCGGTGATCCTGGATCCCGAGTCCACGTCCAGGCCATCACCCTGGGCGCCGCTAAAGTCGCAGCCCACGACCACAATTGCGGCCCCGGGGCCGGCGGCGATGTGAACCGCGGCCTGGTTCGTGTCGATGGCGAAGCGGAGCCGAGAGAGCACTATCGTATTGCTCGGGGCGGAACTTGAGATGGTGAGACCTGTGGCCACCCCGGCCCCGTCGATGGTAACCGCCGTGTTGGTCGGCCCGGGCTCCGCCGTGAGCGTCAGGTTATTGCGCCCGGAGCTGTTGTAGTTGAAATTGCCTTCGTACAGCCCATTCGTCACGTAAATAGTGTTGTTCGCACCGTTGGCCGCCGCGGTGGTCAGGGCATCTTGCAGTCCCTGCGCAGTGGAGACATGGAAATCCACGGCGCCCGCCGGCGCCGGTCGGTAGAGCGTAAGCGCGAGGGCGGCGAAGAGCGTAAAGACGTACCCTTTGTTCATAGTGACCGTTCGTAGTTTAGTGATCCGAAGGCAGGACTGCAAGGTCTCCCAGGGCGGTCGTCTCGTGCAGGGCGGGGCTGGGCGCGACCCGCGTCGGTGGGAGGAGCGCAGGCACTTCAGCGCCTCATTTGTTGTCGGCGTCAGGGCCGGTCGGCCGGGCTGGGCCGGGCGCCGGGCCGCCTTGGTCAAGGGCGGCCATGTCCGCCGGGGTGATGTTGCTCCGGGCGCCATAGCTGAAATCATCGAACAGCGTCGTGCTGTCCGCCTTGGTCCAGAGACCGACCTTGCCGGCGTTCTGGAACGTTGCGTCCTTCCACCCGAGGGCTCTCCGGCCGTCGAAGGTCACGATGAAATAGTGGTCCTTGAAATCCACCCGGAAGGTGTGCCACTGGCCGGAGGCGACCCGCGCCTGGAGTCGCTTCTTCTCGGTCCGCCGGCCTTGGACGGTCTGGTAGATGGTGACGTTGTCCTCGGCGGCGTTGGCCCGGGCGACGTAGTAGTTGTTCGCGTCCTGGCAACGCCAGATCACGCCGCCAGCCCGGTCTTCGTTGCCGGAGACAGGCTTGAACTTGACCTCGACGAAGCCGTCTTTGAGGCTGGTGTCGTCTTTGAGGCAGATTGGATAGGCCGCCACCCCGGATTGTCTCAGCACATTGGGTTGGCTGGGCGCCGAAGCGTCGGCGACCACTTCCCACTTGGGGCTGCCGGGGCCGGTTTTCGTGGCGGTCCAGCCGGGCGGCGCGCTGCCGGTTGGGAGCTCGTCGAAATCGACGGTGGCGGCCCGCGCCGAGCTGGTCGCGAGCCCCATCAGCAGTGCCAGCGTGAGTGTGTTCATGCCAGTGCGGTGCCGGTTGGTCGCTTGAGCGAGAACAAGGTCCGCCTGCCGATTTGAACCTCACCCAAGCCTCAGCGCCAAGAACAAATCTGCCCGAGGCTCTGGCCTGGCGCGCGTGGTTCGCGGAGGCACTAGGCCATTCGGTGGAGCGCAGGAACTTCCTGGTCGATGGCCCCCACCGCCGGCGTCCGAGGCGGTGCCTTCTCCCCGACCGACGGCCTCGGAGGACGAAGGGACGGCCCACGGTGGCGCGGGTTTCATGTCCCTCCCGGCCGCGGGGTCGGC
>JAJXTA010000827.1 GCA_021784265.1 bacterium
CGATCTGGCGCGCCGGCATCTGGTGTTCGAGACCGAGCACGTGGCGCGGGACGGCCGGCGGTGGCCGGTCGAGGTGGGCGTGCACGTCTTGGAGCTCCAAGGGCGGACCATGGTGCTGTCGGTGGCGCGGGACCTGTCCGAGCGCAAGGCGGCCGAGGCGCGCCTGCGCGTCCTTTCCCAGGCGGTGGAACAGAGCCCGGCCAGCGTGATGATTACCGACCACCGCGGCCTGGTCGAATACGTCAACGCCAAGTTCGTGCAAGTGAGCGGTTACACCCTCGCCGAGGTGAGCGGGCAAAACCCGCGGCTGCTCAAGTCCGGCGCGATGCCCGCCGCCACCTACCGGCACCTGTGGGAGACCCTCAGCCGCGGGCACGAGTGGCGTGGGGAGCTCCACAACAAGAAGAAGAACGGCGAGCTCTATTGGGAAGCGGCCTGGATTTCACCCATCCTCGACGAGGCTGGGCGCATCACCCATTACTTGGCGGTCAAGGAGGACATCACGGCGCGCCGCCAGGTCGAGTCGGAGCGGGCTCGGCTCTTCAACATGCTCGATGCGAGCGTCAACGAGGTTTACGCCTTCGATGCCGTGACCCTCCGCTTTCAATACGCCAATGCGGGCGCCTTGCGCAACCTCGGTTACTCCCTGGAGGCGTTGCGGGCGTTGACCCCCCTGGAGGTGAAACCCGACTACGACCGGGCCGCGTTCGAACGCCTGGTGGCGCCCCTGCGCGGGCGCGAGCGGGCGCTGATCCAGTTCGAGACCAGCCACCGCCGCGCCGATGGGAGCCGCTATCCGGTGGAGGTCCGGCTCCAGTTGTTCGAGCAAGGGACCGCCGCCTCGTTCCTGGCCGTCGTGCAGGACATCACCGAACGGCGGCGGCTGGAGGAGCAACTGCGCCAGGCGCAGAAGATGGAAGCCGTCGGCCAGTTGGCGGGCGGGGTGGCGCACGATTTCAACAACATCCTCGCCGCCACGATGATGCGCCTGAGCTTGTTGCAGGAGGACCCGGCGGTGAGCCCGGACCTGCGCGCCTCGTTGCATGAGCTGGAAGAAGGAGCCAACCGGGCGGCCAGTCTTACGCGCCAGTTGCTGATGTTCAGCCGGCGGCAAGCCATGCGGAAACAGGTGCTGGACCTGAACCAAGTCCTGGCCGGGTTCTTGCGGATGCTCCGCCGGCTGCTGGGGGCGCATATCGAGTTGGAACTGGTCAGCACCACCGCGGACCTCTGGCTGGAGGCCGATGCCGGCATGATCGAGCAGGTCGTGTTGAACTTGAGCCTCAACGCGCGCGATGCCATGCCCGGTGGCGGTCGGCTCACCATCAGCACGGGCGCCGTCGAGTTCACCGCGGACGACACCGCCCGGCAGCCGGAGGCCCGGCCCGGTCGGTTCGTTCGCCTCGGCGTCGTCGATACGGGCTGCGGCATGGACGCCGCCACGGTGGCCCGCGTTTTCGAGCCCTTCTTCACCACCAAAGAGGTGGGCAAAGGCACCGGTTTAGGCTTGGCCACCGTCTATGGCATCGTCAAGCAACACCAAGGTTGGATCGAGGTCGAGAGCCTGGTCGGTCGCGGGTCCACCTTCCGAGTCTATCTGCCGGCCCTGGCCCGGCTGGAGCACCCGTCCGAGGCGGCACTCTCCGCCGAGGCCAGCCGCAGCCTGGGCTCGGTCTGACTCGGCGGTGCGGCGCCGGGCGCCGGAACCGTGCTTGCGCCGCCGGCCTCGAGGCGCCCGGCGCTCACGTGCTACCCCAAAAACCGCCTTGGCGGCGCCGGCCACCGGAGGTAGGCTGTGCAGGGTCGCGAGTGAGCAACCCCGGAAACCCACGCGTATGCTCGGTCTGTTTGGAGCCATCCTTGCTCTGGGAGCCTTCGTGTCTCTGGCGGAGCACTACTGGGAGCGGTACCGCGCGCGGGAGGACGCCGAGTGGTTGCGAGGGTTCGTGCTGTGGTTGGGCAAGGGGTTGGGTGTGCCGCTGGCGGCGTGGACCGTGCTCAACGCGGGCTGCTCGGTGTGGCTCCCGCCCCTGACACCCCAAGTCCACCTCGCCAAGTACGGGGGCGGCCCCTGGCTGCCGGTCCTGGGCGAAGCGCTGGGCGCGAGTTGGGCCGCCATTGGCGGGGGATGGGCGGCGGTGACGTTCGCCTGGCTCCTGGCGCGGACCTCGGTCGAGGCGGCCTACCGGCGGGAGGTCCTGGTGGTCACGGCTTTTTGGACGGTGGTCCTTGCGCCGTTGCTCTGGCTGATCCTGCGGGGCTACGGGGTGGCCGCCGCGGGGGGGGCGCTCCTGCTCTGGCTCTGGCCGGTGGCCCATTTTATCCTCCCGCTGGTCCAGCGCGAACGCCTGCTGCCCACCTACACCCGGGCCGTGGCGCGAATAAAGTTCGGCAAATATGCCGCCGCCGAACAAGAGGTCCTCGCCCAGTTGGAGCGGTGTGAGGACGATTTCGAGGGCTGGATGCTGCTGGCCGATCTCTACGCCAACCATTTCGGCGACCTGGCGGCGGCCGACCAAACCATCCGCGACCTGTGTGATCAGCCCAATGTGACGGCGATCCAGGTCTCCCTCGCCTTCCAGCGGCTGGCGGAGTGGCAGCTCCGACTGGGGGACG
>JAJXTA010000828.1 GCA_021784265.1 bacterium
CCGCGCCGCACCAGTCGCAAGAAGCGGCCCTCGGCCAGCAGGGTGACAGGGGAGGATTCGTTCATGGCGCAACCACGGTGGATTAGAAGCGAGCCTCGAGAGCGACCGGCTTCGTCAGGACGCGCAGGGTGATGGTGTCGGCGGTGAAGTCTTTGTAATCGAGGCCGTCCAAGGTGACCCGGGTGATGGGCCGGCGGTCGGGCTGGCGGAGGCGGAGGTGGATCGCTCGCGGGGGGCGGTCGGTGGGCGGGTCCAAGCTGGCGGTGATCACCCGGGCGTCGCTGCTGGATCGGAGGGTGTAACCGACGGGCCCGAACAGGGTGGGTGCGTTGGCGACGCGGACCTCGTTGCCCGCCGCCAGCCAGGGGCGGGGCGTCGCGCGGGCCAGCCACAGGTCCTCACCCTGTTCCCACACCAGCATGTTCCGGAGCAGGAGGAGTTGTTGGGTGCCGGAGTAGAGGTGGGGGAGGGTGGCGTAGTTGTCGCCGGTCCGGAGGCGGGTGACCTCGACGCCGCCGTAGGTCTCGCGGGCGACGCCGTAGGCCAAGGTGGTGTAGAAACCGAGGATGACCCGTTTGATCTCATCGCCTTGAAGGCAGTTCATCCAGTATCCGTAGGTGTAGGCGTGGTCAATGCCGCCCTGGAACTGACAGGCGCCCAGGCAAAGGCCGCCGCGGTGTTGGAGGAGATCGGTGATCCAGCGGGCCCGAGGGTCATCGGCGGGCAGCAGGCCCGTCTCGAGCACGACACTGGAAACCAGGCTGTAATAGTCCGCCGCGGTGTAACCCACCCGGGCGAGCAAGGCATGAGTCTCGGGGAACATGGGCAACATCTTGGTGCCGTCGCGTTCGATCACCGCCCGGTCCATCGAGGTGAGGAGGTCTTGGCGATAGGCCTGGGCCTCGCGCCCGAGGCGGCGGGCTTCGGTGTCCAGGCCGAGGGCCGGCAACACTGCGGCCGTTTCCTCGAGTCCCAACACCAGATAGGTGTCGGTGTGGAAGGAGTAAGCTGGTTTGGGTTCGTCGCAGTAGGGCCGGTAGCGGATCAGGCCGTGCCAAGGAGCATCGGGGGCCTGTTGCGCCAGACTCGTCCGGCGGGCGGCGACGATCCAATCGCACATTTTGATCATGGTCGGGGCGACGCGTTGGAGCCAGGCCAGGTCATGGGTGAGGCGGAAATGCCGGCCCATCGCCCAGAGCTGGGCGCCGGTGTCTGGCAAGCCGTAGTTGAGGACGAGCAGGCCCTGGGGCGTGACGAAGGTGAGGATCGAGTCCAGGTAGCGTTGGGCGTCGGCGTGGAAGCCCATCAGGTCCAGGGCATAGCAGAACCGCGCGGCGGAATAGCCATAGACCAGCTCGTAAAAGCCGCCGCCCCCATCGTGGGGCTCAAAGACCGCGCCGTGTTTGTCCACGTTGATGAAGTTGTAGGCCAGCCAAGCGCGCCAGGCCTGATTCACCCGCGCCTCCGGGACCTGGAGTTGGATGCCTTGCCCCAGGTAGGACCGCCACCAGGCTGCGGTCTCCGCCTCCCGCGCGGCGAACTCCGCGGGCGCGATGGGGCGAGCCGCCGCGGGATGGTCGAACGGCACCTGGAGGCAGAGCGCGGCGGCGCCGTTGGCCGGCACTTGGACGACCCAATTGGTGGTCGCGGTCGGCGCGTCGAACTCGAGGGGGATCGCGCGCGCGCGGGCGTCCGGATTGCGGAGGCGCAGACGGATGAAGGCTGAGAGCGGGGTGTCCGGGGACAGGTCCGGCGACCATCCGAACACTGTTTCTTCGAAGGTCAACCCGGCGTGCTGGTGGGTCGCGATCACCATCGGCAACGAGCCCTCCTCCAGCGCCTTGAGACAGTTGCCTTGGCCGAACGGCGTGCCCGGGCGCCCAATCACGAAGCCAGCATGGGTGCCTCCCAGGTCCAGCCAGCCGTCGGGCAGCACCGCGAACTCTTGCGGACCATCTTTCACCCCCAGGATCTCGCGGGGGCGTTTCATGGGCGGGAAGTGCCGGCTGACAGAGCCGAAGCTCGGATCGTCGGGGGCGGCCAACTCTTCTTCCCCGAGCCAATCACGTCCGGCATCGGCCTGTGCGTGTCGCTCAGCCGGGGTTAGGCGCTGGGCTGTGGCAGGCGTGGCGCGGACCGAGACATCCCGAAACAGTGAAACGGCCGGCGGCCCGCGCTCGGTGTAGTCGTTATTCAGGTCCGCGCCGGTGTAGCGTTCGCCGGCCTCGTCGCGATTAAAGCCTTTGCCCAAGACCAGCAAGGCCGGGGGTCGTCCGCGCCAGGGCGGTGGGCGGGTGAGGACGAGCCAACTGGCCCAGGTCTGGCCGTCGGCGCTGGTTTGAAAGCGAACGCCGTCCTCGGCCAGCTCGATGGCCAAGTGGTACCAAGGGGCGGTGGCGGCGGCGGGCACCCGATGCTCGACAAGGTGGCCGTTGATCAGCTCGACGGCGTAGTAATCAGGCCCGGATTCGAGCACCGAGACCTGACACCAGTTGCGCGTGTCCCAATAGAGGAAGAGGGAGCTGACCCAACTGATCCCGCCCTGGGGTTTGAGGGTGCAGGCGGCCCGCACGTTATCCACGCCGAGCGGGCGCTGGATATGGGCATAGGTGTTG
>JAJXTA010000829.1 GCA_021784265.1 bacterium
CAGAGGGGCCTGCAACTGGCCAAGAGCGCCCACTTCCTCGCCCCTGACGACCCGAGGATCACGTATGGGGTGGGCAAGCTCGCGCTGGCGGCAGGAGACGATGCGCTGGCCCGAGACATGTTGCTGCAGGCGGCTCCAGCGCTTCCCTCCGAGCCCGAGGTTTATTACGAACTGGCGGTCGCCCAATTCAGGCTTGGCCAGGCCGGCCAGGCGTCCGCCAGCCTGGCCACCGCGCTCCAGTCAGGTACGAGCTTCTCGCAGATGTCGAACGCGCGGCAGATGCTCGAGATGCTGAACCTCTTGGCAACCCCTGCCCTAGCCGGCAGGTCCGCAAGCGAGGTTCGGGCCATCCTTAAGGTGGACCCGGACAATGCACCGGCGCTGGCGGTGGCGGCCATGATCTACGAGCAGCGTGGCGACCTGCCCGCAGCCAAACAGAACTACGAGCGCCTCATCTCCCTCTGCCCAGCGTACAGCCCCGCGGTGAAGCAGTTGGCCCAGCTCTGCGCAACAACACCGTCGCAGCACGAACAGGCCTACAGGCTGGCGCTACGCGCACGGGAGGCGTTCCCCGGCGACCCGGAGGTGGCCAAGCTGCTGGGTATCCTCGAGTTCAAGCGCGGCGACTCTATCCGGTCGCTCCCCTTACTCATGGAGGCTGCGCGTGCGCTGCCTGGTGACGGCGAAACGGTCTATTACCTTGGCTTGGGGCAGTACCAGGCCCGAGAAATGCCCGCTGCTGTCAGGTCGCTGCGCAAGGCCTTGAGCATGAATATCAGCCGAGAGCAGGCCGATCACGCGCGCAACGTGCTCGGGTCCATCAAGTGAACTCTTCGTCGCCCGCGCAACAAACCCAACGCACCTGCGGTGCGTTCGGACCTCTGTTCACGTGCTCCGCGCAACTCGCCTGCGGCGCGCCATGCCCCAAATGGACAACCCCAAACCCGTCACCAGCCCCACGTGACCGGGCTCGGGAACACCACTGTAGGTGTAGGTGTAGGGCGTTATCGGCTGCAGGAACCAGTTGTCGCCCACTTGATGAATGCGGGAGACTTGGGCAGCGGTCAACTGCGCCAAGCCATTCGGATTGAGCCCGGGCGCGTAAATGTCGCTCAAACTCTGCGGGAATGTAGTTTCGGTCATCACGTTCACGCCGGTCTGACCACTGGGGATCAGCGTTGCCCCGTTGTCCGGGGCGGTAGCGGAGTCGTACAGCCCCAGATTGTGCCCGAGCTCGTGCGCGAAGATCGCCCGGTCATTCCACGGGCTGTAGGCTGCGGTAGCGATTGAACACCCGTTTTGCAGCGTCACGTTGCCGACGCCGTTCACCGATGACTGCAACGAGTAACCCAGGGTACCGGTCGGGGGACTAAGGGTGCTTACGAACCAGAGGTTCACGACAGTCCCGTACGGATTGTCCTGGTACTGCCCGTGGCCCGGGTTCGTCGCCAAGCTGTTGAAGGTTCCGAACCCACCCGTGGTCTGGTTCAACGAAGAGGTGTCGGCGTAGGTGTTATACGGGAGGAATTGAACGTCAACGCCTGCTTGCGCGAATATCCTGTCGGTTTCAGCCTCAAAGAGCGGCCAATTGGCCTGGTCTGTCGCTTGGCTGGGAGCTGTGCCGCCGGTGGGTATGACCACAATCGGCTGGACCGTGATCCGCCAGCTAATTGTGGTTAGTTGTGCGTGACCCGTCGTGCTGCACAAGAGCACCGCCGGACACAACATCCGTAACAAAAGCGACTTTCCTCTGGCGTTCATGGCTCTAACTCTTACCAACTGACCGGGCACCTTTCCTTGAATCCGTCGTGTTGTCAAGAGAATACGGTTGTGTGGCAGAATCTGCGGACCAAAATGGCACCGCTTCGCGCCGACAGACGAGTCCGTTACCTGCCTGCCGGCTGGGCAGGCGCGTGGCGAGCGCCTGATGACCCTTGCGCCACCCCCGCCAGACCGGTCTGAGGGCCTCCGCGCCCCGTCATCCGCCCAGCGCCCCCCTCCGGGCCCTCGCGTGCCGTCCTCACCCGAGACCACGCGTCGTCGTCAGGTACCGGAGTGGATCATGCTGGTTCATTCAGAAGCGGCCCACCTCCCAAAACGACGAACCCGCCAGCACGCTGGCGGGTCGTTCATGTAATCGTGGGTTTCCTTATGGGAAATCAGGCCCTGCGCAAACGACGCCCGATAACGGACAGGCCCGCCAAGCCCGCACCTAACATGGTCAAAGTCAGGCCGCCATCAGGAACGGGCGGTGTTTGGAATCCACCGGCGAGTTCCCCTTTGAGAGAATCGTTGCCACACTCCATCGTGTAGGAGAACCACACGTTCGGAGCCGAAGAACCGGACCCGACCAAGGTCTGCAGGAAGCTGGCATCGAACGCGAGCACGTTGTGATAGTACAGCCCATTTACTCCGTCGGCCATCCGCTGATTAGAACCACCACCACCAGGATACGAGTACCACGGATACGGCCCATCCGCACCCGGGCTCTGCGCCACCGTAGGATCGGCACGAAGTTGGCTCATCTTGCTCACGCTGGTAAGAGTTGCCACCGCGTTTGGGCTCTGGCCCGGCGTATACGAATAGGAGACAGTTGTGAAAGCGGCCTGGCTA
>JAJXTA010000830.1 GCA_021784265.1 bacterium
CCCCGCTCGGCCGGGAAGGGCGGGCGCGGTCGAGGCGAGCCCCGCCGGCCCTCGATCGAGGCCATGAGCGCCGTCTCCTCGCCGCAGACGAACGCCCCCGCCCCGATCCGGATGTCGAGGTTGAAGCTGAAACGGGATTCGAAGATCCCGCTGCCCAGCAGCCCGTATTGTTTCTCCTGCCGGATAGCGGTCTGGAGCCGGCTGATCGCCAGGGGGTACTCCGCCCGCACATAAATGAACCCTTGGTCGGCGCCCACGGCATAGGCGGCGATGGTCATCCCCTCCAAGACCCGGTGGGGGTCGCTCTCCAGAACGCTGCGGTCCATGAACGCCCCGGGGTCCCCCTCGTCGGCGTTGCAAATGACGAACTTGCGGTTGTCCTGGGTCTTGGCCACCGTGGTCCACTTCAACCCGGTGGGATAGCCAGCCCCGCCGCGCCCGCGCAGGCCGCTCTTGACCAGGGCGGCGATCACCTCCGCCGGGCTCAGCTCGCGGAGCACGTGCCGGAGGGCGGTGAAACCGTCGGCGGCGATGTAGGCCTCGATCCGCTCCGGGTCGATCAACCCGCTGTTCTCCAGCACGATGGACATCTGCTTGGCGAAGAACGGATGGCCGGGGTCGCTTTGCCCCAGGCCAGCCGGCTCCCCTTGCAGGGCTTTGACCAGGGCCGGCGCGTCGGCGGGCGTAACCTTCTGATAGAGCGCACCCGCCGGGTCGGCGGCCACCAGCGGTCCCTGGCAGCACAAGCGCAGGCAGCCGACCCCACAGACCTCGACCTGTTCCTCCAGGCCCGCCGCCTTGACCGCCCGCGTCAGGGCCTCTTTCACCGCGCCGGACCCCGAGGACATGCAGCCTGCCGCTTGGCAGCACCGCAGGCGCAGTTTCTTGCGCGTTGCCAGCTCGGCTTCCTTAATCCGGATCAGGTCCTCGAGGAGCATGGTGGATCAGTCCTCCGGCGGTGTTCCAGGGGTGGGTGTCGCGTCACCGGACGCGGGTCCGGGGAAAAGCCGGGCGAGGGCGCTCTCGGGGGTTTGCCGGGGCGTCACCGCGCCGTCATACACGACGGCCGGGGCGATGCCGCACGCCCCGATGCAACGGGCCGTCAGCAGTGAGAGTTGGTTGTCCGTGGTGGTTTCGCCGGCTTTGATGCCCGCGGCCATCTCGACGGCCTCCAGCACCCGCTGGGCGCCCTTCACATAACAGGCCGTGCCCATGCAGACCACGCAGGTGTGCGCCCCTTTGGGCTTGAGGGTGAAGTAGTGGTAAAACGTGGCCACCCCATAGACGCGGCTCGGGGGCAACTTCAGGCTTCGCGCAATGAACCACAGCAGGCCCCCGTCCAGGTAACCGAACAGGTCCTGGGCCTTGTGCAACACCTCGATGAGGGCATCCTGCTTCTGCTGATGCCGCTTCATGAGGGTCTCGAGGATCTTGAGCCGCTTGTCGTCGGCCGGCAGCGAGGCGGTCGGCCCCGCGGGCTTGTGGTTTAAGGTTGCCACCGTCGTCGCCATAGGTCGTCCGATCGGGGATGGGAGTGAGCTCAGCCGCCCGCGGCGCCGGCGGAGTTCCTGCTCCTGCGCCTCAGCCAGCCCAACCCTTGCCGCCCTTTCCGGCGGACCAACTCACGTCCCGATCCACTTGCCTTGAACCTACCTCGCCCCGCGCCCGGCTTCTCCACCGAATTTGCCTTTCAGTGCGCCTCTTTTGGCCCGGGTGAAGCGCGGTGCGCGGCGCCCTGGGCGCCCCTCCCGCCCCAGCGCCAGCATGGCTGCCGACCGGGAGGCGCGCCACTGGCGGGCCGTGCCCGCCGCGTTAGGGCGTGGGCCTGGGGAGCAATTCCAGGTGTGGCAGGTTGTCGTTATTCCAGCGCCGCCGCACCTCCGCTTGCCGCGGGTCGAAAAGCGCCGCGGTCGGCAGATGCTCGACATGCCCATCGCAAAACACGACGTTCCAGCGGCCTCCGCCTCCATGTCGGCGCCGCATCCCGATGATCTCCGGCACGCCATCGTCCGGGAGGCCTTCTGCCAGCACGTTTGCGGCTGGGGTCCACGTCCCCCACATATCATAGTCAAACCAGCCTCTCAGACCGCTCAGCCCCAGCGGGAGCACCTCGCTGGGGTCAAAGTAGTTCGTCCGGCCACCGTCTTTCAAGGTGGCATCGCCCATGAGGATCATCTGGGAGGGCCGCACCACGGCGCTCGGCGCCAAGCAGGACAGGCCCAGTGCAGCGCTAGCCACAGTATCGGACATCCCGTGGAAGTTGAACGCGTAGGCACCAACAGCGGCCTGTCCGCCCGCCCAATACTGGCCACCGATCCGAAAGTAGCCGGGACAAACGTGAATACCTGCCTGTGGGTTCTGGGCAGCGGGGTACCCTCCGGCGGGTGGCCTCGGGAACGCGACGCGCGTGTATGGCTGCAGAGGATCATAGAACCGATGGAGGACGTCCGTGTCGGGCGTGCCCGCGGGAAATCGCGGATACGCCCCGGCATCGTCGGTGTACATGCTCATGGCTACGGCCCACTGGTGGAGGTTACTCATGCAGACCACGGAGTCGGCCTTTTGCTTGGCACGGCTGAGCGTTGGCAGCAACCGTTGCGC
>JAJXTA010000831.1 GCA_021784265.1 bacterium
GTATGCCGGCCCCGTGCCGGCGTAATCCACGTAATTGAGCGGATCATTGTGCGCATAGTTATAAAGCGCCAGGTCGCCGCCGGCGAAAGCAAGCGGATCGCGCGCCGTCCAACGCCCGGTTTCTGCGTCGTAATCCCGGAAACCCAAGCGCGTCAATCTCGTGGCCGGATCATACAGTCCGCCGGCAAAGCCGAACGGCTGAAAGCCGGGATTCGAATCCGCGATCACACGGCCAAACTCATCATAGTCCAGTTCCTCGACAATAGAACCGTCCGCTAAGTTCACGACCAAACGCACGCTGTTGCGCTCGTCACAGAAGAGGCGGTAGGTGTTGGTGCCCTGGAACATGACCGAGGGGGCATTGCCGTCGGCAGCGTAGATGAAACGGAGGGCGACGGCGGAATTGGAATCCACTTCCGCCACCGGCGACAGCCCGTTCCAGAGCCACCCGCGCTGGAGAACGCCGCCCACTCGTTTGCCGACACGCCGGCCGGCCGGGTCAATAATGTATTGGATTTGCGTTCCGCCGGGCAGCGCCACGCCCGTCAGCGCGCCGCGCACGTCATAGGTGTAGCTCGTGGTTTGTCCGCCCGTGGTGGTGGTGAGCAGATTGCCGTTGGGCGACCAGCCGTAGGTGGCGCCGGCATAGGTCTGCACCCGGTCCTGGGCGTCGTAGGTGGCGGTTTCGGCGTCGCGCGTGAAACGGTTGCCATTGGTATCATAGGTGTAGGTCGTGCTCAACACTCCGTTGAGCCAGACCTGGGACAGGCGGCCCGCCAGGTCATAGGCATAGGCGAACGTGTGGTTGGCGCCTTGGATCGTCTCCACCTTATTGGTGAGGCGGCCAATCGAGTCGTAGCTCAACGCGGTGGTCCAGAGGTTCGAGCCGCCCGCGACCGCAGTGTAGTTGGTAAGGCGGCCCAAGTCGTCGTACTGCCGCTGGTCCTGCAATCTGCCCAGCGTGGTGGCGATGACGAGACCATTCGTGTCGCGCGACAGCGCCAGAGGACCGGCGTTGGTGAGGAAGCGGTCGCCGTCATAACTGTAGGCGACGGGTGTCGCGCCATCGACGGTTTGAACGGCGGGCAGCAAGTCCGCGGTGAATTGCCCACCCACCTGGCCGGTGACGACGCCCGACCAGGCCAGGTTGGTGAGGAGGAAACCCTGATAGCCAAAACTCAGCCCATCACCGGTGGTGGAGGTGATGCTGGCGAGTCGGCCGGAATTGGTGTTGTAGGCGAAGGATAACACCGGCCCGGAGCCCAGGCTGAGGTTCGTGAGGTTGCCGCCGGCATCCCAGCGGAAAAGCACGTTCTGACCATCCGGGAGGCTGGCCTGGCTGAGTTGCCTTTCCGTGGTGTAGGTGTAGGCGATGGTGTTGTTCAAGCCGTTCACCACGGGCGGGGTGTAGTTGGTGAGCAGCCCGATAGAATTGTAACCGAACTGGTGGGCTGGCCGGCCCGGTGGCGTGACGGCGGTCAGGTAGCCCTCGGCATCATTCTGAAACCCGGCCACACTGCCGTCCGCCAGGGTGAGTTGCTGGAGTCGTCCGGCCAGGTCGTAGGACAGGGCGTTCGTTCGACCCAGGGGATCGCTCACGAGACTGACACGGCCAAACGCGTCATAGCCCCAGGTCGTGGTGCGTGCACCGGCTGCCGCCTGCTCGGTCAAAGTGCTGAGGCGCCCAGCCGCATCATAGCCGACGGTCACGTCGGCCAGACCGGGTCTCTGCTCCCGCACCACCCGGCCCTGGCCGTCCAACTGCGTCACCAGTTGACGCCCTTCGGGCGAGGTGCCCACCTCCACCTGGTTTGAGCCGTTGTATGTGTCGGTGTAAGTGTTCCCGTTGACGGTGTAGAGATTGGTCCAACCGCCTGCGGCCAGTGAGGTTTGCGAGGTGGCGGCGATGGCGTAGCTCGCGGTTTCCTGCCAGGTCGGTCCACCGGGCAGTTGCAGCGTGGCGCGGGAGAGCAGGTGCGTCTGGCTGGGAAACCGGAGATCGCCCACGAAGGTTGCCTGCAAGACGCTGCCGTCGGCGTTTGTCAGCGTGACATCCCCGTTGTCGGCCTCCGCCTGCCAGTTGGTGATGTTCAGCGGTGAAACGGTTTCCGTGAGCGTCGTGTTGTTGCCCTGGAGGATGGAACTGCTGCTCGAGACCGCGCCCGCCGCGTTCGTATCGCTGTTGACCCAGTGGGTGACCACTTGCCCAAGCGCGTCAAGGGACCAGTCATTGATCTGTTGCCGCCCCAGGTTGTCACGGCCCCCACTGGGGTCGGTTGCGCCGAGGCACCGGCCCAAGGCATCATAGTTCGCGGTGTAGGTGAAGCCGCGCGGACCGGTGACCGATTGGAGCAGTCCGCCAGGGGAGTTCGTCAGCCGCGTGATGTTGCCGGCGGGATCCGTCACGCGGGCGAGAAAACCTTTGGCGTCCACTCCTAACGCGGTGCTCTGGCCGGAGGGGCTGACGATGGCCTGGGGCCGGCCCGCGCCGTCCCGCTGGATAGTGGTGACGAGTCCATTGGCATCCCGCGCGCTGACGACCAGATGGTTGGCGTCATAACCAAACAGCCAGTTCGTGGTCCCCGTCAGCGTGTTGAGA
>JAJXTA010000832.1 GCA_021784265.1 bacterium
CATACAATGGCAGTATGAAGATGACGATGCACGTGGACGAACACCTCCTGGCCAAGGTCATGGCGCTCACCGGCGCCGCCAGCAAGACCCAGGCGGTGGATCTGGCCCTGCGCGAGGTGGCCCGCCG
This sequence comes from bacterium, assembly GCA_021784265.1. Classification (GTDB taxonomy): domain Bacteria; phylum Verrucomicrobiota; class Verrucomicrobiia; order Limisphaerales; family J093; genus JAJXTA01. The sequence goes on from JAJXTA010000832.1 coordinate 128, forward strand.
CGGTGACCTCAAAGAGCTGGCCACTCGCGGCCTCGGTCTCAACGCCGGAGAACTCCGGGAGGTCTTTGATCCCGCCTACGACCTCGCCGGCGCCCGCCTGCGGGAAGAGCCCGCTCCCTATGGCCGCCGGCCCCGTGCTGGTCGATAGCAGCTTCTACATCGCCTTGGCGCGCCGGGGCCTGGATCCGCTCCACGCCCTGGCCGCCCAGGCCTTAGAAGGGGATTTGGCGATCTGCGGGGTGGTGCGCTGCGAGGTGGGGCGGGGCATCCGCAGCGAGGGTGTGTGGCGGCGTTTCCAGGCGTTCTGGGATGTGATGCTCAACGTGCCCACCGACAATCGGCTCTGGACCAGCGTCGAGGAGATGGTCTGGCGCTTGGACCGCCAGGGCCTTACGCTGCCGCTGACCGACGTGGTGATCGCCTGCTGCGCCTTGCGCATCGACGCCGCGGTCCTGACGTTCGATCACCATTTCTCCCTGGTGCCGGAGCTGCGCGTGGTGAGCACCCTGTTTTGAGTCGCGGCGGTAACTTCGGCCTGACAGGCAGCCGGGGCCCTGGCAGGCTGCGCGGCCATGCATGACTTTGGCTATCGCGGGGCCCGATTCGGTTGCGAAGGGGTGGCGGTCGAAACGCTGGCTCGGCGCTTCGGCACACCCCTCTACGTGTACTCGCGGCACACCCTCGAACACCACTTTACGCGGCTCCGAGCCGCGTTAGCGCCGCTGGACCCACTGATCTGCTATGCCCTCAAGGCCAATTCCAACCTGGCCGTGTTGCGGACCTTCGCGGAGTTGGGGGCGGGCTTCGACCTCGTGAGTGAGGGCGAACTGCGCCGGGTGCGGGCGGCCGGCGGGGAGGCTGGGCGCTGCGTCTTCGCCGGCGTGGGCAAGACCGAGGCGGAAATGCGCTTTGCCCTGCGTCAGGGTATTTACTGTTTCAACGTCGAAAGCGAGCCGGAGTTGGAGCGGCTGGCGCGGGTGGCGGCTGATCTGGGCACGGTGGCGCCCGTCGCGGTGCGGGTGAACCCCAATGTGGATGCCCACACGCATGCCAAAATCACCACCGGCACTTACGCCAACAAGTTCGGCATCCCTTTCGAAGCGGTGCCCGCGGTCTATGCCCGCGCGGCGCGGTCCAAGCACCTGCGCTGGCGCGGGTTGCAAATGCATATCGGTTCACAACTCACCACCGCCGCGCCCTTTGCGGCGGCGGTGCGCAAGGTGGCGCCCTTGGCCCGCGCCCTGGCGGAACGTTACGGGATCGAGTTCTTGAGTATCGGCGGGGGCATCGGCATCGTTTATCAACCGGCGCTGGCCAGCGGTTCGGCCCGCTGGTGGCGCTCGGCCGCCTCCCGGGGGGTGCTGACCCCGGCACGCTATGCCGAGGCGTTGGTCCCGCTGCTGAAACCGCTGGGGTTGCGGGTGCTGCTGGAGCCCGGCCGCTTCCTGGTGGGTAACGCGGGGATTCTGGTGACGCGGGTCGAGTACGTGAAGCGGGCCGGGCGGAAGACCTTCGTGATCGTGGATGCGGCCATGAACGATCTGATCCGGCCCGCGTTCTATGACGCTTATCACGAGATCGTGCCGCTGCGCAAAGCGAGCGCCCGGCGGGTGCGGTGCGACGTGGTCGGCCCGATTTGCGAGTCTGGCGACTATTTTTGCCAGGGTCGGCTGCTGCCGGAGGTGCGGCAAGGGGATTACCTGGCGCTGCTCAGCGCGGGCGCCTACGGGGCGGTAATGGGCTCGAATTACAACAGTCGCCCCTTGGCCGCGGAAGTGTTGGTCGCCGGCCGCCAAGCCGCGTTGGTGCGCGTCCGCCAGCCGTTGGCGCGGGTCTGGGCCGGGGAACGGCTGGCATCCTGGCAGCGGGGTGCGGCGCGGTGACTTAAACTATTTAACTCCAGGGACTTTGGAGCGAGGCCACCACGCTTTGCTCCGCGCACGGCGCCCCGCTGCGGCAGGCACACCGGATGGGCGGTGTCACTTTTTTCACTTTTTTGAAAGAAAACGTCGCTGCCCGCTGTGTTACAGATGAGAGCGCTGTGATTGGCGCCGAAAACGCTTGAGGATTGGGGGGGGACAACCGCGGCCGCGTTTCGTTTGGAGCGCGGCCGCGTTTCGTTGCGGGGCGCAACCGGGTGGAGTCTGTCAGGAGCGGTGCTGGAGGAGGCCGGACTCACCATTCGCCCCGCTGGCCGAACTGTTTGCGGGTCGTCGCGCCGAAGGCCTCCCAAGCGCGGTCCAGATGCCTCATGGCGGCGCGCGGGGCCAAGCCGTGGCAGGACCGCGCGGCGGCGATCAGGGTGTTACATTCATTGGCATCCATGAAACGGGCCGCTTCCAGCAGCCGCGCTTCGTCCTCTGGCGGGATGACCAGGAAACCGTGCTTGTCGGCATGGATCAGGTGACCGGGGGCGATCACCCGCCCAAAGACTTCGACCTCGCAGTTCCAACGGACGGGCACGACATGG
>JAJXTA010000833.1 GCA_021784265.1 bacterium
GAGACCAGCTCGAGGTCCAGGTCGCCGAAATAGGTGGCGGCGTGCTCGAGCTTGACGCGCTGACCGTCGGCCATCCAGGCCCGGGGAACGCCCAAGCCCAACTCAAGGTCCTCCCCCCGCTCCCAGACAAGCAGGTCGCGCATCCACTGGACGAAGTTGCATTCGTCCGCGGTCTTGTACAAGGGGCCGGCGCCTTGGCCCGGCGCGGGCAACCAGGCGGCAAAGCAACGGGTGTCGGGATAAAGGCTCGCGGCGAAGGCGTTGTAGAACGCCCGGAGGCAATTGCGCGTTTGGTCGCGAGCCAGATAGACCAAGGCCAGGTCCAGGCGGCTCGGCTCGAGCGTGAAGCCGCCACGGTCGAAGAAATCTCGGGGCGGGTCCGCGAGGGCGTAACCGGTCGCCGGTTCGAGGAAGAGGTTGTCTTCGAGGTTGTCGATAATCCAGTCCGCGAAGGGATGCCGCGGGTCATACACCCCGCTGGTGACTAAGGGCAAGGGGCCTTCGAGGACCTCGCGGATCCAGCCGGCGGCGCCCGCGGTCAGGGCATAGGGCCGGAAGGGGACATAGGGCACATAGGTGCCGTCACGCAGGCGGACCACCGGGCTGGTGGCCACCGCCGCCGCCACGCTGGCGCGGAGGTCAGCCCCAAAGGCCTGGGCGTCGGCGGCCAAGCGCTCGGCGGTGCGCCGGTAGGCGTGCGCCTCCACCCCACCCGGTCCCGCGGCGTCCGCCCCGGGGGCAACCCGCGCCAGCGCGGCGGCGACGGTGCTCATCCCGAGGTAGGCCGAGGCGTTGGCGGAGTAATAGCAGAGCGATTCCTGGCCCGCCCCGATGCGGCCCGCTGGCAACAGACCATACTCCAGCGGCCGGCTCCCGTCGGGCAGGAGGAACTTGGTGCCTTGGCGTTCGGAACTGACCCAGTTGCAGCCCTGGGCCAACTGTGCGGCCCGCCCGAGGAGATAGTCGCGGTCGCCCGTCCACAGGTAGTGCTCCGCCACCGCCCGCAAACCGGCGCCCTGGTCCAGGCTGCTCCCCTCGCCGGTATAGGGGTCGGGATCGGAAGGATACGCGGCGTAGAGCACACCGTCCCTGGTGCGAAAGCGCCCCGGCAAGGGTTTGGCGCTCTGACAGAGCAGGAACGGTTCGAGGAGGGCGGCCGCCGCCGAGTGCTCGCCCCGCATCTCCAGCGAACGGGCGACCAGGGCGGTTTCGTCCAGGCGGTTGCCGTACTGGCGGGTGGCCGCCTCCAGCTCGTGGAGCCCGTTGACCGGGTCCAGCTCCGTCGAGATGAGGACATGCCAGAGGTTGGCCTTGAAGAAACCATTCAGTTCGGGGTCGGGGACTTGGTAGGTCATGCCCCGAGCGAGGCGTTGTTGCCAGTAGTTCACCGCGGCGGCATGGGCGCGCTCGAACGTCAGCGCTTTGAGCGCCGCCAAGTCATCGGGGTCGAGCAGCTCGACGCCGGGGAAGACGAAGTCGATCCCGTGTGCTTCCCCGGGCCCCAAGGCCACCTGATAGCGCGCCGCTGGGCGCGCGGCGGAGGAGCGGCGGAGGGCGGGGTTGTAACTGCCAGGGGCGCTCGGAACCAACACCGCCAGGTCCAGCGACCCTTGGCCGAAGGTGTTGCACCGCCACCGGACGGGCGCCAAACCGGTCCGCTCCCGCCCATCGGAGGGGGTGTCGAGGACGAGCGCGCCCTCGATGCCCAGGTGACAGGGCGCGGGATGACTAGGTTCCACCCAGAGGACGGCGGTGCGCGGGTCGGACGCGAGGTTCCGCAGGGTGAAGCGGACGACGGCGACCACCGTTTCGCTCCCGTTCTGGCTGTGGAAGCTCACCAGGTCGTGCCGCAAGGGGACGACGACACAGGTCTCGGTGTAGGCGATGTCCGCGTTCGTCCACGTGTGGGAGACCACGGGCAGCCAACCCGCCTCGAGGCTCCGCCGCGTGGGCTGGTCGCGCTCGGGTCCCATCGCCGGATGGGGACCGGCGCCAAACTGATAGAGTAACTCGGGCCATCGCCAGGGTCGCAACACGCCCTCGGGTCCGGGCCCCCGCAGGCTGTCGGCGTACCAGGCGATCTCGCCTTGCGGCAGGAGCGCCACGCGTTGGCGGAGGTCCGGCACGCCAAGCAGCAGGTAGGTAGGCGGCTTGGCCGGCAGGGCGCCTTGGGCGCGGGCGAGAGTTGCCTCCGGGAGCAGCGCCACCTGTTCCGTCACGGTTCCACCACGCCAAGCCCCGGCGGCGGGCCCGGGCCAGGTCGCGTAGGTGCGCGGCTTGGCGGCGTCGCTGACGAACACCCCGACGTCGCGCACGAACAGGCCCCCCTCCCGCAGCACGTCATCCACGAAGACCCCGAAGCTGCGGTACTCACCGCTCCGGAAGACCACCAGGCCGCGGTCGTTGCTGGGGCGCTCGGGGGTGTCGGCGTAGTCGAGTTCGACCACCGCGGCGTTGCGTCCGGCGGGGGCCACGTCCAGCACCCAACCGTTGCGCGCCTCGAAGCGGGGCGCCCAAGCGCCCGGGACGGTCGTCTTGAGGCCCCACTCGAACCGGAGCCGGGCGCGCCGCCGGGCGGCCTGGGAGAAGGCCTCGA
>JAJXTA010000834.1 GCA_021784265.1 bacterium
CCTCACCTTGGCCGGCAGCACCGCGATGCACATGTTGACCAACCGGGTCCAGGTTCGGGCGGGCGACTGGGTGCTGGTGATCGGCGGGGCGAGCGGGGTGGGCTCGGCCGCGATCCAGATCGCCCGGCATCTGGGCGCCCGCGTGATCAGCACCGGCTCCTCACCCGCCAAGCGGGTGTTGGCCCAAGAGCTGGGCGCGGGCGCGGTCGTTGATTCGACGGCGGGCACGTGGCCCGGCGAGGTGCGCCGCCTCACCGGTCGGCGCGGGGTGGACGTGGTGGTCGAACACGTGGGGGGCGCGGTCCTGGAGCAGGCCTTCGCTTGCCTGGCCCGGGGCGGCACGGTCGTGACGTGTGGCGCCACGGCCGGCCGCGAGCCCAGCCTCGACCTCTGGCCCTTCTTTGTGAAGCAACAGCGGCTGGTCGGCAGTTATGGGCGCAACCGCGCCGACCTGGCCGCCACGCTCGACTGGGCCGCCGCCGGCCACCTCAAGCCGGTCATCGATCGGATCCTGCCCCTGGCCGAAACCCCCGCCGCGTTTGCCGCCTTGCGCGCCCGCAGCGTGCGCGGCAAAATCCTGGTGCGGCCCGGGTGAAGAATTCAGTTGAATCGGTCCCACCGATGGCCCCGAATAGCTCGGATGCTCGCTATGAACCTGAACGACGCCCAGAAAACCGCTGTCATCGCCTGGATCAACCAGGGGCTGACGCTGGCCCAGATCCAGAAGCGCCTCGAATCCGAGTTCGGCTTACGGCTGACCTACATGGAGGCGCGGCTCTTGATGGGGGACCTGAGTTTGGTGCCCAAGGACCCACCGCCGGCGCAGGCGCCCGCCGTGTTGCCGGGCGGCAGCAACCCGAATCCGCCCGCCGCGGGGCGAGCCGCCGCCCCACCTCCTACCGCGCCCGCGGACCCCGCCGGCGTGCGGGTGAAGGTCGATAGCTTGGCCCGGGCCGGCGCGGTCGTCAGTGGCCAGGTCACGTTTAGTGATGGGCAGACTGCCGCGTGGCAAATCGACCAAATGGGCCGCCTGGGCTTGTCCGCGAGTAAACCGGGCTACCGACCGCCGGCGGAGGATGTGGCCGAGTTTCAAGCCCTGCTCGAGAACGAGTTGGCCAAACTCGGGCTCTGATCCGGGGGGTGCCCGCGGGGCGAAAGCGGCTTGGCTCGACCGCGCGGAGACCGCTCCGCCTTCCCCACCCTTGTCAAGGGGTCGCGAGGCTTGGTAAGGTGACCGGCAGTCCTGATGTCCCACTGGAGCGAATCATGAAGCCTGGTATCTCCCGCCACCGTTGCCTGAACCGCGCCTTATTCATCGGCCTCCTCCTGGCGGCCGGCGCCAGCGCGAGGGCCGGCGAGGCGCCCGCGGACCGCTGGCCAGAAGTAAAAGCCTGGGCCTGGCAACACCAAACCGGCTGGCTCGTCGGATGCAACTTCCTGCCCAGCACCGCCATTAACCAGTTGGAAATGTTTCAATCCGACACCTTCGACCTCCCGACGATCGATCGGGAACTGGGCTGGGCTGAATCGCTGGGCTTTAATTCCGTCCGCGTCTTTTTGCACAACCTGCTCTGGGACCAGGACCCACAGGGTTTTCTCGAGCGATTGGACCAGTTCCTCACGGTCGCCGCCAAGCATCGCCTCGGCGTGGTTTTCGTCCTGTTCGATTCATGTTGGGACCCCTTCCCGGCCTTGGGCCGCCAGCGTGCCCCAAAGCCACACGTGCACAACTCCGGGTGGGTGCAGAGCCCCGGGGCGGGCGTGCTGCTGGACCCGGCCAAACAACCGGCCTTGGCGGGTTACGTGCGGGGCGTCGTGGGCCATCTGAAGGGGGACCGGCGCGTGCGGGCCTGGGACGTGTGGAACGAGCCGGACAACCTGAACCAACCGGCGTACATCGAGCATGAACCCACCAACAAGGTGCAATTGGTGTTGCCACTCTTGCGCCAAGCCTTTGGCTGGGCGCGCGAGGCCAACCCCACCCAACCCTTAACCTCCGGCCTCTGGGTCGGCGACTGGCCTGACCCCGACCGGTTGAGCCCCACCGAGCAGTTGCAACTGTCCCAATCGGACGTGATCAGCTTCCACAACTACGGCGGTTTGGGCGACCTCAAGCAAGCGGTCGAGCATCTGCGCCGCTATCATCGGCCGGTGCTCTGCACCGAGTACATGTCCCGCGGCAATGGCAGCTTCTTCGACCCGAACCTCGGCTACCTGAAGTGGTGCGGGGTGGGGGCCTATAACTGGGGGTTGGTCGCTGGCAAGAGCCAGACGATCTACCCCTGGGATTCCTGGACCAAGCAGTACGACCGCGAGCCGGCCTTGTGGTTCCATGATATCTTTCGGCCGGAGGGGCAGCCCTATCGGCCCACGGAGGCGACCTACATCCGGGGTGTCACGGGCAACGAGGTCCTCTTCAACGGGGCGGACCTGACTGGCTGGCGCCAGCCCCAAGGGACCTGGCAGGTGGCGGGTGCGGTGGGGCTCGAGCCGGCCAACCCGGAGGCCTTCCGCCTCACCGACGGCCTCGGCCTCATGGTCAACGGGACCGCCGGGCGCACCGTTGATCTGCTGACCACCGCCGAGTTCGGCGATG
>JAJXTA010000835.1 GCA_021784265.1 bacterium
CCCTGGCGGGACCTGAGCCTGGATCTGGGTGTCGGCGGTCACTTGGTAGTCCGCCGCCACGCCGTTGAATTGAACCCCCGTGGCGCTGGTGAAATAGGCGCCCAAGATCGTGATATTGGTCCCTGGTCCACCCGCCCCAGGGGAGAAGCCGTTGATGACCGGGCCCGGAGGCAAAACGACGAACAGGTTCGTGCTAACGCCGGTGCCCTCGGGCGTCGAGACGGTCACCGGCGCGTTCGTCGCGCCGGCAGGAACAGAGGTGTGGATTTGGGTGTCGGCCACCACATCGAACACCGCCGCTTGGCCGCCGAGGGTCACTTGCGTCGCGCCGGTGAAATGGTCGCCAGAGATGGTCACCGGCGCCCCGACGGGCGCGCTGGTCGGGCTGAAGCTGGTGATGGTCGGCCCGACCGTCACGAAGAAGTTCGTCGTGCTCGAATTCGTCCCCCACGGGTCGGCCACGGTGATCGGTCCGGTGATGGCCCCCGTGGGCACGGTCGCTTGCAATTCCGTGTCGCCCACATACTGCACGACGGCGGACACCCCCCCGAACTGCACTACGAGGTTCGTGAGGAAGTTGCGACCAAACAGGGTCACCAGCGTGCCCACCGGCCCGCGTGGGGGATCGAAGCTCGAGAGAATCGGCCCCGCCAGAACCAGGAAATGCGATTCCGTAAAATCGCTCCCCAACGGCGTGCCGACACTCAGTGGCCCCGTGCTGGCGTTGGTGGGCACGGTGGCCAGAATCTGCGTATCGGCCGTCACCGCAAACGCGGCGCTGGTCCCGTTGAAGCTCACGTTGGTCGCCCCCGTGAACCGGACCCCGGTCAGCACCACCTGGTTGCCCGGCGCGCCGCTGGGAGGCGAAAAGCTGGTGATGTACGGCCCCGGCCCAATCACGGTGAAGCTGGCGGTCGAGGCATTGGTCCCGACATACGTGCCCACCGCAATCGGCCCACTGCGCGCCTCGGGCGGGACCAGCGCCTGCAACTGGGTCGCACCAGTGACGGTATTCGTGGCCAGGACCCCGTTAAAAAACACCACGGTTTGACCCGGGATGAAATTGACCCCATTCACCGTCACGCTGTCCCCCACGGTCCCGAAGGTGGGGGTGAAGCCAGAGACCCGAGGCGGGACAATGAACGTGACCACGTAATCCGCCGCCACGCCGGTGGCGGTGTAAACGCTGATCGCGCCGGTGGTCGCATTGGTAGGAACCACGGCGCTCAGCGTGCCATCGTCCTGGATGGTGAAGTTCGCCAGGGCGGTGTCAAAATAGACGTACTCCGTGTCGGCGAACCCACTGCCAAGGATGGTGACCAGGGTGCCCGGCCCGCCAGACTGGGGGAAGAAATTGTCAATGGTGGGGAAGGCGTGCACTTTGGCCGTCACAGCCACGAATAGCAGGCAGAGCGCTGCTGCGATCCTCCGCCCAAGGCTGCGACCGCCTGCGGGGCGGCGGATCCCGCGCCGCCCCTGGCGCGTTGGCCGGGATGAAGTGAGCGTGCGCGTGCCTGGCGGCTCCGAGCCGACCGCCCCTCCGGCAACGGCGCGGGCGTCTCGGCGGGGTTGGGGGGATGGGCTTTCAACCATGGGGCCTGACTCCTGGATCATGGGCCGCCGCGGCTTGCATCGACGCGGGCGGCCGAATCCGGCCAACGCCGCTCCAACCGCGAACGGCCGCTCGCCTACGGCTGACGCAACTGCGGGGGCGTGGGCGTAAACATCCTCAACCCCAGGCCCTCGCTCGTGGTCTTGCCCGCATAGACCGTCATATAGAAGTACTTGGCCACTTTGTCGAACGGGGGGAGGAGGGAGAAATCCAACCACTCCTTGAACACCTTGTCGCGGTCCGCGGCCGGGAGCTTCGCCGCCAACGGGCTGGCGGCAAAGGCCTTGCTCAGCGAATCGGCGTTGTTCCGCATCGCCTCGAAGGAGGTGCGCACATTCTCGGCATCATTCTGGTAGCCGAAGAACCCCGAGGCGGTGCCCCCCAGGCGCTGGGTGGCGTCGGACCATCCAGGGGTTTCCTGCAGCGGTTTCGCTTTCGCATCACCGCTGCGCAGGTACTCCTCGATCATCGCCGCGTCGGTCGTGAGGGCCACATAGCCGCCGCTAGCCGCCAGGCTGAGGGTCCGCTCTTTCGGCGCCCCTCCCCCAGGCTGGGCCACCGGCGGCAACGGCAGATAGTAAATCTTGCGGCCCAAGAACTCCCGGTCTTTGAGTTCCGTGCCCCCGGTCGGCCCGGGCAGCATCACCATGATCAGGCGGAAGGCCTGCAACAGTTGGTCGGCGTTGCCCGAGCCGAGCAAGAACAACGACGGCGGCGCTTCCACATCCGCCAACGCCAGGCTCCGCGGGGCCTTTTGGTAGCTGATCAGGTCATCACCCAAATTCGCCACCAGACTCTTGCGAAAATCGAAGTTGGGGTCCTTCTGCTTCAACGCGCTCTCCATCTGCGTGAGGACGAAGTTGAGCGTGCCCGGAGAGATCTCGTTCATCGTGGCCTCAATCGTCGCCCAGAGCTTCTGGCCGTCTCCCCGCCACCGCGTGAACTGAACCACATCTGCCGGCACAAACGCGGGCGGGCTG
>JAJXTA010000836.1 GCA_021784265.1 bacterium
GGCGGCCCCGTGCGCTCGTCGTTGGGCATGAACTCCATGATGGCCACCGTGCCCCCCGGCGCCAAGGCCTTGCAGGTCTTCCGCAAGAGCTGCCGGCTGCGTTCGCGGCCTTCGCTGTGGAGGATGTGGCCGATCGTGGCCACTTGGTGGCCTTCGCCGAAGCCCGCCTCCAGCAGGTCGCCACCGACGGTCTCAAGCCGGTCTCCGACGCCCTGCTCGGCCGCGATGGCCGTGGTGACCGCCAGCACCCGCGGCCAATCCACCGCCCGCACCCGGACCCGAGGCGATTGCTGGGCCAGGGCAATGCCCCAGACGCCCGAGCCGGCCCCGAGGTCCAGCACGCTCACGGGGGTGGCCGCCCGCGGCAGGCCTAAGTGTTCGCCGAGCTGTCGCGCCGCCGGGTAGCTCAGCGGAAAGAGGGAACGCACGAACTGCGCGAAGAATTCCTCCCCGTGGGCCTGGTGGTTGACCGGCGTCGCGGGCCGGCCGCTCCGCACCACCTCGGTCAACTCCAGCCATTGGGGGAGGAGCTGGCTGGAGACGTGCTCCAGCAGGCCGCCGTGGTAAGCGGGCTTGGTCGAGACCAGGAAGGCGGCGCTCTCCGGTGTCAGCCGGTAACGCTCCCCGTCCCGGGCCAGGAGTTCGAAGCCGACCAAGGCGTTGGCCACGGCGAGCAACCCACGCTCGGAGGCCCCGGTCTGGACGGCCAGTTCCTTGAGGGTCAGCGGCGCCGCCTCCAGCCGATCAAACAACCGGTAGCGCAAGGCGGTTTCGAGAATCAACGGGGCGGCATAGCCCCAGGCGAACTGGAGCAAACGGGCGGGACTCGGGGCGGTGGCGGGCGTCATGGCAGGGGGAGGGGAGTGGACGGCGGCGCGGGCGGGGAACACCCCCGCCGGGTTGAATCGGGCCGTCGCGCGAACATTGAAGGAAACGTTACCATGAGCATTATGCTTCCGCAAGCAGGCGCTGGCCGGAGGCGGGGCCGCAACGCCGGCGCGGGCCGGGCCGCGCTGCCGCGGACATGGCCCAACTGCCGGCCCCATTTTGCGCTTGGCGGCGTGGCGGCCTTGGCGGTTAATTTGCCCGCATGAAGATTGTCCTAGCTTATTCGGGTGGGCTCGACACCTCAGTGATCGTTTCCTGGCTCAAAGAGGCGTATAGCGCGGAGGTCGTCGCCTTCTGCGCCGACATCGGGCAGGAGGAGGAGTTGACGGGGCTGCGCCAGAAAGCCTTGCGGACCGGCGCGGCGCGCCTCTACATCGAGGATCTGAAGGCGGAGTTCGCGCGCGACTTCATCTTCCCCATGCTCCAGGCTGGGGCGATCTACGAAAACCAATACCTGCTGGGAACCAGCATTGCCCGGCCCCTGATCGCCCAGCGCATGGTGGCGATCGCCCGGCGGGAGAAGGCCGAGGCCATTGCCCACGGAGCCACCGGCAAGGGGAACGACCAGGTCCGGTTCGAGTTGACCGCGGCGGCGCTGGCGCCGGCCCTGCAAGTGATCGCCCCCTGGCGTGATCCCGAGTTCCGGAGTGAGTTTCCCGGCCGGGCCGAGATGATCGCTTATTGCGAGCGGAAGGGCATCCCGGTCCAAGCCAGCGCCAAGAAGCCTTACTCGATGGATCGCAACCTGCTCCACATCTCCTTCGAGGCGGGGGTGCTCGAAGACCCGTGGCTCGATGCCTTCGCCCCGGAAAACCGCGAGATGTTCAAGCTGAGCGTCGCGCCCGAGGACGCGCCGGACAAGGCGGAGTACGTGACCCTGGAGTTTGCGGCGGGCAACTGCGTGGCCGTCAACGGGCGGCGGCTGGACCCCTACGGAGTGATGAAAGTCCTCAACCGGCTGGGCGGCAAGCACGGGGTCGGTCGGGTCGATTTGGTGGAGAACCGGTTCGTGGGCATGAAGTCGCGCGGAGTTTACGAAACCCCGGGCGGGGCGATCCTCCACTTTGCCCACCGGCAGATGGAGACCCTGACGATGGACCGGGAGGTGATGCATCTGCGCGATTCGCTCATCCCCCGGTACAGCGAGCTGGTCTATTATGGGTTCTGGTTCTCGCCCGAACGGCTGGCGTTGCAGGCCTTGGTCACCGAGAGCCAAAAGCACGTCACCGGCCTGACGCGGGTGAAGCTGTACAAAGGCAACGTCATGATTGCCGGGCGCAAGTCCCCGGTGAGCCTCTACAACCCGCACATCGCCACCATGGAGGCCGATCCGACCAAGGCCTACGACCAGGAGGATGCCACCGGCTTCATCCGGCTCAACGCCCTCCGGCTCAAGGTCGCCGCCCGCGTCCATGGCCAGGGGCGGCCCGAGCGGCATCGGTGAGGAAAGGGGGTAGCCTCTGGGAGAGGTGGCGGCCCTGCCACTGGCGCTTAACCCACTGCTCCGCCGCTATTCGTCGGCGTCGCTCGTCAAGGTGGCTGCTGGTTGGTCGGCGACGCCCCGCGGGCCAAGACGCGCTCTAGGAGGCGATAGACCCGGGTTCCCGTCTGGTTCGGCCAGGGAGAGTCCGGCTCCGTGTCCAGGGTGTGTGCCCGCCGGATGGCCTCTGGGACGAGGGCGAGCGGAAACTGACCGGGCTTGA
>JAJXTA010000837.1 GCA_021784265.1 bacterium
CCGCTACCGCCTACTTCTTCGGCGAAACGGCGGGCAAGCTGAGCGATTACGCCTGGTTCGATAAGAACGCCGGGGGGCATCCCCACCCCGTCGGCCAGAAACAACCCAATCCGTTTGGACTTTACGACATCATCGGCAACGTCTGGGAATGGTGCAATGACTTCTACCAGGTGGATTACTACCGCCAGGCCCCGCGGGAGAATCCCCGCGGACCGGCGCAGGGCCAAACCAAGGTGGTCCGGGGTGGCGCGTGGCGATTCAGTGCCGAGAACTGTCGTTCGGGCTATCGCTACAACGAGAACCCCGGCTATGCCGATGTCTGCTTCGGCTACGACATCTACGGCTTCCGCTGTGTCCGGAACGCGGCCTCGGCCGCCGCCCACTGACCGTCACTGCTGGCGGGTGGGGCCGACTTCCGGTCTGCCAGGCCACGGAGCCTCGAACCGGCCGACCAGAGGTCTGCCTCACCCGCGCTCGGATGACCAGTGACCACCGGCCGGGGCGAGCGGCCTCGGTCTTGACATACCTCACGGTTTAAGGTATGAGTGGCGTCGTGAAGAACGCGAACCCCAGCTTTCTCAACGGGGTGCCCGAGTTGCTCATCCTGCAACTCCTGGCCCAGCAGGAACGCTACGGCTACGACTTGATCAAGGCAATTCAGGCCCGCACCCAGGCCCAGTTGTCCTTCGGCGAGGGCTGCATCTACCCGCACCTGCATCATCTGGAGGAGGCCAAGCTCCTCGCCAGCTCCCGCCGGCGCGTCGAGGGGCGCGACCGGGTCTATTACCGCCTGACCGCGCGGGGCCGCAAACGTCTGGCGGCCCTGGCTCGCGACTGGGACCGAGTTGCCACTGGTGTCTCGCTCGTGCTGGGAGGTCAGCATGCCTGACCCCGACCTCATCGAGCGGTTGCGGCGTCGGCTCCGCCGTTGGGGCTGCTTGCCGGGTTACGTGGAGCGGGTGGTGACGGAGCTGGCCGATCACCGGGACCAGTTGCGCCGGGAAGGCTTGGCCGCGGGACTGTCCGAGCCCGACGCCGACACCCAGGCCGACGCCCGGCTGGGCGATCCCGAGGTGCTGGCGGACCAACTTGTGACCCGACTACGGGCCAGCTCTTGGTGGGGCCGGCATCGGGTCCTCGGGTTTTGTCTGTTCCCGCCGGTGGCGGCCGTGGCGGCTGGTCTGGGCGTCTTCGTGTTGGCCGGGGCTTTGGCCGCGACTTTGGCAGACGGTCTGGGAGTGTCGCGGCCGGCGGGCAGCGCCGGACCGGCGCTCCTGGTGGGGGCCGGGGCGGTGGGGGTCGCGCTGTCCGCGCTGGTCTTGGTGCCCATGCTCTTCTGCTGGCTGGCCCGGCGGCATGGTTGCGGGCGGCGATGGGCTTGGTTGGCCTGCGGGTTGATCGCCCTGCCGGCGTCGATGCTGGTGATCAGCGCCCCGGGCGGGAATGTCGTGATGGCGGTGGGCTTGGCGGCGTGGAGCCCCAACTGGCTCGCGGCGGCGCTGCCGCTGTTGGTGGGATTCCTGGCCGCGGTTGAACCGCGCCCCGGGCGAGGCTGATGCCCGTGGGGCGGCTGCCGGCTCCGCGGGGGCGCGGGGGCGTGGGGGTTGTTCTGCCGCTGTAACGGGTCGGGTCTGGCGCGGAACGGGCCCCTGGCGTTCCGTCCTCCCGCTCCCTCGACGGTCGGAGCTCCGACCAGCGTCGTGCCCGACGGTCTGGCTGACCCTCGGCTGTGGGAGGATGGCTGAGCTTGGCTCGACCGGAGGGGGTGGCACACCGCCCGAGAGCCCGAGACGGGTTGCTTTCTGATTGCTGGCGAGCCCGAGTTGTGGCATAAGAGAATAGTGCATGCGCTGAATCGAGCGGGTTGGGGCGCGTCGCGTCTCCTTACGAAGTTCCTACGCGCGGATCGCGTGCGAGTGCCGGCCGGCTGCCCACCTGGAAGCGAGCGAGCGCAGCCGCCGCTGATCGTGGGGCGGGCCGGGCGAAGCCCACGGGAGGCGACCGCGGGAATAGGGCGGGCGTTTGCGTGGGGCAGGGCGGTCGGTTGGGCCCGGGTGGGGACCGTGCTGTTGCTGGTGAGCGTGCTGGCGGGCGGGTGGCGGGCGCTCGCGCAAACCGGGGCGGCCAGCGGGGTGGCTGCCAGCGCGACGGCCCAGCACGTTGCCCATGCCACGGACATCGTGCGCGACTGGCGCCCGGGCCAGCATCTCTACGTCGTCGGAGACGTGGGGGTCAGCGAGGAACAACTCACCGGTCTGGCGCAATGGTTGGGCACCTACGCCTCGAACTGGATTGCGGTGTTGGTCGAGAGCGCCAAGGAAGAGCGCTACACCGACGCCGAAGGGCGCGCCCATGCGGGGGTGGAGGCGGTGAATTTTGCCTTGGGCAAGGGGCTGATGAACCGGACCAGCTTCGGCCAGCAGGTCGATCCGCGCACGCACGAGCCGAACGCGGCGTTTTTCGTCCTCTTCCTCAAGGATCACAAGCTCTCTTACTTCAGCTCGGCGGCGCAAGACAAACGCGGGCTGGGCACCAGCCATTGGATCGGCGATCTGGACCAGCCGGCGATCCGGGCGCTGCGCAACGGCG
>JAJXTA010000838.1 GCA_021784265.1 bacterium
GCTAGCGGTGAGGTCCATTTGGTGCATGGTGCCGTAGCTGCCGTGGCCCCAGGTCCAAGCCTTCTTGCCCGGGAGCTCGTGGTGGTTCGCGTAGGCGACCACCCCCCGGTCGGCCCCGTCGTCGTACGAACCAAAGAAATCCTGATCGCACCAATAAGCGAAGATCGATGAAGCGTCCTGGTAGCTGGCGCCCCGGCTCAGGTCCTTGCCATGGGCGATGGGCCAGGTATAGAAGGTGGTGCCGGCGTGGTCGGTCCCCAGGGTCATCGGGTAAATGAAGCGGAACCCCGGCGTGTTCGGGACCGCGGTACAGTTCCAGAAATAGTAGGGACGCACCGTCTCGGTCTCATTGTAGATCCGAATGGTCTCCTCGAGGAAGGCGCGGCCCGGCCGCAAGGTCACCACCACCGTCCACCGGGTGCCATAGATCCGCTCGCGTTCCCCGATTGCGACCGACCGCGCGCCGTCGGCGGCCGGCGGCAGAATCTCCACGGCCACGGGTTGGACGGCGCTCACCGTATGCCCGGCGGGGCCGGTGTTCCACTCGATGCCCCCCGCCACCCAGGCGCCGCATTCGCCGATCAGCCCCGGCTTCACGACGTGGTTGACGTAGAACATCGGCGTGCCAGTGCTGCGGTCGAGCACCTCGAAGACCTTGCCCCCCAGCGCCGGCAGAAACGTTACGCGCAGATACTCGTTCTCGAGCACCACAGTCTGCCAGGTCCGGGGTTGCCGGGTCCGCTCCAGGTTGTCCAGCATCGGGTAGGGATAGATATTCAGCCCGTCGGTCCCGCGGAAGTAGGGATGCTTGATCGCCGGCCACCACGGGTACACCGGAATCTCCACCTGCCCGCGGTACGCCCGGACCGTGGAGTTCGCTCCCCAGAGTTGACCGGGCCCGAGCAAGGCCAGGCCCAGCAGGCCGAGCAGGAAGTCGAAACGGTGGGAGCGTCGCCGGCGGGCAGACCACGAGGTCGTGTTCATAAGAAAGCGCGGATTAAGCTGATCGATCCCCGTTCTATGCCTCCAGCGCCGCAATTCAATCCGATTCTGCCGGCGCGCGAGTCGCGTTGCCCTCCCGATGGGCGTGGGGTGCCGCGTCCGCGGGACGGGCCGGCCTGGCGGGCCGACTGGGCGCCGTACAAAACTTTGTCCCGATCGGGACAAAGTTTTGTACGCCTGGGTCGCGCTTCAACCGGCAGGCGGGTCGCTGGCAGACGGGTGGTGGAAACCGAGGGTCGCGCCCCCCGACGGCACCGGGAGAGTGGCTAGCGGGAACCGAGACAACCGCCAGGCGCGCGATCGGCGCCCGAGGCCCTGGGGACAAGGGCGCGGCTCAAGCGGAGGGCCGCCCCTTCCTCAGATTGCTGGCGAGGCGCGTGGACGCTCCGCTCACTCTTCCTCGGTGATGGCATCGTAGAATTTGACGATGTCGCCCTGGCCTTCGGCGGCCTTGAACTTGATGGCGGCGCGGGGATGTTGGTTGAGCAGGCCCGTGAGCATATAAGGCAAGTCGAAGCCCCACATCAGCTCCTTGCGCATCGGTTCGATGTGGTCCTGGATGCACTGGAGCACGGGCCGCAGGTTGTACTTGGGATTATGGAGAAAGCCGATCAGCAGCTCCATCTGGCAATTGCCCGCCCCGCGCCCCAAACCGGCCATGGTGGCATCGAGCATATTCGCCCCCAGAATGATGGCCTCGATGGTGTTGGCATACGCCAACTGCAGGTTGTTATGGGCGTGCATGCCCACCTCCTTGCCGGAGGGGCGGCAGAAATGACGGTACTTCTTGATCAGGTAATGCACCTGCTCGCTGTAAAGCGCCCCAAAGCTGTCCACCACGTAAATCGCCTGCGCCTCGGAGCCCGCCAGCAGCTCCAGCCCCTCGTCCAGCTCCCGCTCGGGCACCGTCGAGGCCGCCATGAGGTTGACCGTGGTTTCGTAACCCTTGTCATGGGCGTCCTTGACCATGTCCAGGGCGGTCGGGATTTGATTGATGTAGGTCGCCACGCGGACCATATCGATCACGCTCTGGTTTTTGGGGAGGAGGTCCTCGTGGTAATCGGTGCGCTCGGCATCGGCCATGACCGCCAGCTTCAAGGAGGTCTTGTTGTCGCCGACCACGCGGCGCAGGTCCTCCTCCTGACAGTACTTCCAGGCCCCATGCTCGCCCGGCACGACGGCCTTGCGGGAGGCCTTGTAGCCCAGCTCCATGTAATCGATCCCGGCCGCGACACAGGCCTGGTACACCGCCTTGACCACACCGTCGTCAAAGTGGTGGTTGTTCATCAACCCGCCATCGCGGATGGTGCAATCAAGCACCTTGATCTCCGGGCGATAGGAAATCCAACGGCTGGCGGCGGTCTCTTTGGTTTTGGCGGTCTTCATGCGCGGGCCTAGGTTATTCACGGGCACGCCGATTTTAGCAAGCCTTTCATCTCGCCGGCCCGCCGCGCTCAGGGCGGTTCTAAACTCCGTTTTTCGGGGCGAGCGCCGGTCTGGCGGCCTTGAACTCGGGGATCCCCACGGCCCGCAAACTGGAAACGCGGCTGGTTGCTCGGGCTGTGTTCGGCCCTTTGGCCG
>JAJXTA010000839.1 GCA_021784265.1 bacterium
GGGGGCGGCGAGGTCGCAGAGGTGGAGTTGGTGGCGCTCGGGTGGCGCGGCCCCTGCCCCGGGTGCCAACGCGCACGGCGATCCTTGAGCAGTTGCTCGTACTTGATCCGTTGCTCGGGGGTCAGGACCGCCTTGATGCCCTCGTTGACCCGCCGCATCTCCTCGCCGAACTGAGGCGCGACCGGGGCCCAGAGCGCCTGGATCCGGTTGCGACTATCGCGGAGCAGAGTGTCGATCTGCTGCTGCTGCTCGGGCGTGAGGCCCAGGTTGGCCCCCATGCGGTGGAGGAAATTGAACCGGGCCGCGATCCACGGGATCGGGGGGGCGCCGACCGACCGCGGTGGGGACACGGGCTGCACCCGTGCCAGGTACAGCCGAGCCGCCATGCCACCCGACCCGACGCCCGCGAGGAAGATGACCAGGGCGGCCAGAATGGCCTTCCAGGGCTTCACCAGGAATCCACAGGGGTGTCAACCCCGGCCAACAGGGTGGTCTCCAGGTCCGTCGCCAAGGAATCGCCTGGGCGGGCGGTCCTATCAGACGCCGCGGTCCAGATGGCCAAGGCCAGGGCGGCCGCCAGGCAGGGGCCCGCGGCACGCCACAACGCACCGGTCCACCACGCCCAGCGATCCGGCGCCGCCAGCGCCGCCACCCGCGCCATGATCCGCTGCTCGAAGGCGTAGGGAACGTCGGCCCCCGGGGGGTGCCGACGGGCCGCCGCCAACAGTTTCTTTTCCAGCTCAGCGAGGTTCATACGACGTCAGTCCGTTAGACGTACCCTACGGACAAGGGGTTACAGATACTTCTCACGGGCCAGTTTTTCCAGGCATTTTCGCATCTCCGCCCGGGCGCGGAAAGCACGAACTTTCACCAGCGGGACCGACCACCCGGTCAAGGCCGCGATTTCCTTCACGCTCCGTTCCTCGATCTCCAGGAGGGTGATGACCAGCCGGGCCGGCGGGGAGAGCTGGCTCAGCAGCCGCTGCACCAGCGCCCGCGCCGCGGCGGCGTTCTCGGTCGCGTCATCCGGGTCCGCCACGAACCGATCCAGCCAGTCCTGCTCCGGTTGCGCCAGCTCGGTGAAGGCCGTCTCCCGGTTGCGTTGGTGGGCGCGGAGAAAATCGTAACAGGTCCGCACCGCCAGCCGCATCAGCCAGTGCTCGAAGGGGGCCTCGCTCCGATAGCTGTCCAGCTTCTGAAAGGCCTTTAAGAAGACCTCCTGCACGATGTCTTCCACCTCGCTCTCCCGGCGCGCGTACCGGCGGGCGGTGGCGAAAACGCGCGGCTGATACTTTCGCACCAACGGCTCAAAACTGGCCGTGTCACCCTTGCGAATGGCGGCGATCAACTCGGCGTCGTCACGTTCCACTGCGGCCGAATCTGCCAGAGCCCAACCCGACGCAAAAGCCCAAAGGTGGCGGGCGGGCCTCCGACCGTCGCCCCGGGGTCAACACACCCCGCGGGCGCTGGTGATCCCCCAGGAGCCCGCGGCCATTGTCCGCCCTCTGCGCCGCGAGCCGAAGGGCTTGACTTGTCCGGCCGCGCACGAGAAACTCCCGTCCACTCCAGAGCGCCGGCACCGGAGTGTCCTCTCTGGCATTACGGAGCCGCAAGCGAGCAACTAGAACCTTCACCCATCGGCAGGCCCTATGAACCCACAATGCCCCGCCTCGGATACCCTCAGAACCGCTCCGCTCTTCCGCGACCTGGATGAGCCCTCGCTCCGCCTGCTCCGCGAACGGATGCACCCCAGTCTCTTCGCCCCGCGCCATGTCTTGTGCCGAGAGGGTGAGCTCGGTGATTGGATGTTCCTGATCGAGTCGGGGGAGGTGTCAGTGCTGAAGGCGGACGAGGCTGGCAACGAGATCGAGGTGAGCGTGCTCGGTCCCGGCGACCTCGGCGGGGAGATGAGTTTGTTTGGGCCGCACGAGCGCTCCGCGACGCTCCGCGCGCGGAGCGAAACCAAGGTCTGGGTGCTGAGCCACACCGTGTTCGAAACCCTGCTCGAACAACACGGGGCCCTGGCGAAAGCCCTGTTGTCCCGGCTTAGCCAACACGTGCGCCGCGAGAACTCGTTGGTGGCGCGGCTCCTGGCGCGGGGTCTGGACCGCCGGCTCACGGTCGCGTTCTTCGACACCAAACCCTACCTCGAGCCGGTCTTCCGCGAGTGCAACCGCGAGCGGTACGCCTTCCGCTTTTTCCAGGAACGGCTCGGCCCCAACACCGCCGCGCTCGCCGCCGGCTGCCAGGTCGTCTGCGTCTTTGTCAACGACTTGCTCGATGCCGCTGTGATTCGGGAGCTGCACGGCATGGGCGTCGAGCTGATCGCCCTGCGATGCGTGGGGTACGACAACGTGGACCTGGAGGCGTGCGCGCGGCATAGCCTGAGCGTCGCCCGTGTGCCCGCGTACTCGCCCCACGCCGTCGCCGAGCATGCCCTGGCCCTGGTCCTCACCCTCAACCGCCGCACCCACCGCGCCTACCACCGCGTCCGTGAGGGCAATTTCTCCCTCAACGGCTTGACCGGCTTCGATCTCTTCGGCAAAACCGCCGGCGTCGTGGGCACGGGCACGATCGGCCAG
>JAJXTA010000840.1 GCA_021784265.1 bacterium
CGGCGGTTGGCGCTGGCGATCTTGCCGTCGGCGGTCATCGACATGTTGACCAAGACGAACGGCCGGGGCTCGGAAGGTTGTGGCATAGTAGAACTGAGGCGCGATGGCCGCGCCCGTCGGCGGGCGGCGGTGACACCGCCCACTCCGCGCGGGGCGCGGCGCTTAACGGATGAGCATGGCATCCCCGTAACTGAAGAAGCGGTAGCGCTGGCGCACCGCCGCGGCATAGGCCTCAAGCATGACCTCCCGCCCCCGCGTCGCGCCCGGCGCGGCGAAGGCGCTCACCAGCATCAGGAGGGTCGATTCCGGCAGGTGAAAGTTGGTGATCAACGCATCCGCCAGCAGGAAGCGGTACGGGGGATAAACAAAGAGGCCACTCCGCCCGTCCCCGGGGACGAGGCTCCCCCCGTGCCGGGCGGCCACCGTTTCCAACAGGCGCAAGCTGGTGGTGCCCACGGGGATGACCCGGCGGCCAGCCTGCCGGGCGCGGTTGATCGCCTCCGCGGCCTCCGCACTGACGAAAAAGCGCTCTTCGTGCATCGGATGCGCCTCGAGCGTCTCGGTCTTCACCGGCGCGAAGGTACCCGGCCCGACATGCAGCGTCAGGGAGCACACCGCGACCCCGCCCGCCACCAGCCGCTCGAACAGCGCGGGCGTGAAATGCAGCCCGGCGGTGGGCGCGGCCACGGAGCCGGGCACCCGGGCATAGACGGTTTGGTAGCGCTCGGCGTCCTCCGACGTGGCCCCGCGCGGGCGGAGGATGTAAGGCGGCAGCGGCACCTCGCCCAGGTGGTCCAGGGCGCTGCGGACGTCCGCGAGCCCGGCGAAGCGCACGCGATAGTGCCCGGACGGGTTCTTCGCCTCGACCGTCGCTTGCAGGGCGACCGCGCCATCGGGTGCGGCGATGGCGATCACAGTCCCTGGGCGCACCCGTTTGCCCGGCTTCAGCAGCACCCACCAGTCGTTCGGGCCGTTCTCCTCCAGGAGCAACAGTTCGAGCCGAGCCCCGCCTTCGGCTTTCCAACCCCGCAGCCGGGCCGGCACGACCCGCGAATCGTTCAGCACCAGCACGTCGCCGGGACGCAGGTACTCGACCAAGTCCGGGAAACGGCGGTGCTCGAGCGTCCCGTTCGCCCGGTCCAACACCAAAAGGCGGGACTGATCACGCGCCGCCGCAGGCCGCTGGGCAATCAGCTCCGGCGGCAGGTCATAGTGAAAGTCGGCGGTCCGCACCCCTCCTTTGTAGCCTGAGCGGGGTCGGATCACCAAGGGTAACTGCTCAGGTGTAACCGGCAGACCTGAGGTCTGGCTCAGTTGAACCGCTGGTCCGCCTACGGCCGCGGGGCCCGGGCGAGCCTAGAGTACCCACCCTTCCCGATGCGGATAATCGAGGTAACGGTTGGCTTCGGTCACGTTGGTGATCTTGAGGTTCGCGCTGTCCCACTCTAGTCGGTCGCCTCCATTACGCACACACACGCTGCCCAAGAGCACCGCCTCGGTGAGTGGCCCGGCGAAGTCGAAGTGCGAGCGCGGCGGCGTCGGGGCGCCTTTGCAGGCCGCCAGCCATTCGGCGTGATGCCCAATGGACCTGGGGAGCGTCTTGGGCGGGCGGCGGTACTCCCGGTTGCGGCTCTCGGGAATGAGCCGCGGGCTGTGGCCACCCCACCCCTCGACCAACATCTTGCCTTTGTCCCCCACAAACAAAATGCCATCCTCGCGATTCAATTCGCGTCCCCCCTCCAGTTCGTCGGGCCGGGGCGGGATCATGCCGCCGTCGTACCAGTGGAGGGTGACGGGGGGGTGGTCGCCGCGCGCCGGGAAATCATAGTGCACCGTGGACGCCACAGGCAACGAATCAGCATAGACCGGGGTCGAGCTGGCACAGACGGACGTAGGGGCACCCAAGCGGAGGGCAGAGAAGACCGGAGCGAGGTTGTGAATGCCCATATCGCCCAAGCCGCCCGAGCCGAAGTCCCACCAGCCACGCCACTTAAAGGGGACGTAGGCGGGGTGATAGGGGCGATAAGGGGCCGGCCCCAGCCAAAGGTTCCAATCCAACGTCGCGGGGACGGGCGGGGTCTCGGTAGGACGTTCAATTCCTTGCGCCCACCAGAGGGGTAACTTGCCCGAGTGGGTGGGGCGGTCCGACCAGACATGCGCCTCGCGCACGGTCCCGATGGCGCCATCATCGATCCACTCGTTGATGAGGCGGTTCCCCTCGAAGGCCATTCCCTGGTTGCCCATTTGCGTGGCCACCCTGGCCTCCCGGGCGGCTGTCGCCACCTGCCGCGCTTCCCGCACCGTGCGGGTGAGCGGCTTTTCGCAATAGACATGCTTGCCCAGTTTGATGGCCGTGATCGAGACGATGGCGTGGACGTGGTCCGGGGTGGCCACCACCACCGCATCGATGCCCTTCTCGGTCTCGAGCATCTGGCGAAAATCTTTGTAGCGCTTGGCGTTGGGGTATTGCTTAAACGTGTGCGCCGCGTAGGCCTCGTCCACGTCGCAGAGGGCGACGATGTTCTCGTGACTGACTTGCTCGAGGTCCCACGCCCCCTGGCCGCCGATGCCCACCCCAGCGA
>JAJXTA010000841.1 GCA_021784265.1 bacterium
CTGAGAAGCTTCGCGTTTCGCCGCCGCCCGCGCTCCGAGGTCAAGACCCGCGTCCGGCCTATGATCCAGAGCGCGGTGGCCGGGAGGCGTGCGGCGGGGGGTTAGCCCGGCTTGGCTCTCTGCTGCTGTGCCTCCACCTGGGCGCACCACTCCAGGCCGGTGGGGCCGGCGGCACGGTCGTCGATTCGCCCCCGATCCTGGTCGCGCAACCGGTCAACCAAGTCGAACCGCTTCGGGGCTCGGCCAGCTTCAGCGTCTGGACGACTGGGAGTGAGCCGCAGACGTTTCAATGGCAGTTCGGGGGCGCCGACCTCCCCGGGGCTACCAATCGCTCCCTGACCCTGGCGAACCTGGGCGCCTCGGATACCGGCACCTATCGGGTGGTGGTCGGCAACGCCTTCGGCGCCACAGCAAGTTCCAACGCCCTGTTGAGCGTGGTGCAGGTTATGGCTTGGAGCGACGGGTTCGCGGCCCCGATACCCGCCGAGCTCACCAACGTGGTGGCCATCGCGGCGGGGTTCAAACACTACCTCGCCCTCAACGCCGACGGAACGGTGACCGCGTGGGGCTGGGGCTTGCGCGGGGTCACCAACGTGCCCGCCGGGCTCTCGAACGTCACGGCGGTCGCCGCCGGTTATGCCCATAACCTCGCGCGCAAGGCCGACGGCACCGTGGCCGCCTGGGGGGACAACTCCTACGGCGCGGCCAGCGTCCCGCCCGGCTTGACCGACGTGGTCGCGGTCGCGTGTGGGGATTCTCACAGTCTGGCGCTCCGCCGAAACGGGCGGGTCATCGCCTGGGGCGCCAATGACGCGGGCCAAACCAACGTCCCGCCCGGCCTGAGCAACGTGGTGGCCATCGCGGGCGGCGCCTTCCACAACCTAGCCCTTACCGACCGGGGAAGGGTGGTCGCCTGGGGCCGCAACACCGAGGGTCAAACCAACGTGCCGCCGGACCTGGACCGGGCTGTGGCGATCGCGGCGAGCGCGTTCACCAGCGTCGCCCTCCTGGCGGAGGGCACAGCGGTCAGTTGGGGTGACGCCCAATTCTGGCACCCTGCTCCGCCGACGAACTTCAACCACCTGGTGGCCATCGCCACCGGCGATTCCGTGGTCCTTGGCCTCCGGGCAGATGGCACGGTGGTCCAGTGGAGCGACGGGGGCGCATTTCTTTCTCGGCTTCCGCCTGGCCTCACCAACGTGGTTGCGCTGGCGACGCGTGGGAACCAGAATCTCGCCCTCCTGGGCTCCGACGCGCCGTTCCTGGTCGCGCCGCCCCTGGCATGGCGCGGCTACACGGGCAACGACCTCACTCTGGCCGGGTGGTACCGCCTCCCGCCCGCGCCCGGGGACGGCACGGGCAGGGTGATGGCCGACCCGGCGCCCACCCCGGCCCAGCGGTTCTACCGGGTCCACCAGCGGTAGCGTCGCGGCGTCGGCGCCGCGGGGCGGGCGGCGAGCCGGAGGCCCCGGCCAGCCGCGCGCGCAACCGGCGGCGTGCGACAGAAGCGGCCAGGGGTTGAAACGGAGGAGAAAGCCGGGCTAGGCTGCGGGGCGAGCGTTGATGCGACTGGGGCTGTTCAAGCGGCAAACGGTATGGGCGCCCACCCTGCGGGGGTGGCTCGTCTTGGGTGTGGCGTTGCTGGCCCTGCTAGGTGTCGGGGTGAGCCAAGTCGAGCCGTTTCTTTCGCCGACCGAGCGGCTTCCCGCCGAGGTCCTGGTGGTCGAAGGGTGGATGCCGGATTACGCCTTGGCCAAAGCCGCCGCGGAATTCCGCGCGGGGCACTACCGTTACATCATCACCGACGGCGGGCCCCTGCGCGAAGGGTGGTACCAGTCCACCGACAAGACCTACGCCGAGCTGGCGGCCCACGCCCTCTGCCAGCTCGGGCTCAAACCCGAGCAGGTCATCCCCGCTCCGTACGCCTGGGCCCAGCGGGAACGGACCTTGACCGCCGCCGAGGCGGTCGAACGCTGGCTGGCCACCAACGATCCTGGTGTGCGGGCCATCAACGTCTTTACCCTCGGCGCCCACGCGCGCCGGAGCCGCCTGGTCTTCCAGCGGGTCATGGGCCGGCGGGTGCGCGTCGGCGTGATCGCCTTGCCGGACCGGGACTACGATCCAGCGCGCTGGTGGGCTTTCAGTGAAGGCATCCGCGAAGTGCTGAGCGAGGGCATCGGTTACCTCCATGCTTGGCTGGCGCCGGGGCGGGCGCGCTGACCGGACGCGCCGCCAGAGATCGGACGTGGCGCGTCGGCGGCTCCACGGGGCCGGTGTCACCGCCCGGGTCAAGGCCCCGCCGCGGGCCAGCGACAGGTCGTGATCGAGAGGGGGGGCAGCCTCAGGGAGAGGAAGCGCCCGCGCCACTCGAGCTGGGGCGTGGCGGGAGCCTGGCGGTGGTTAAGCAGTTGCACGACCACTTGCTGGTCCGGGGCGAGGAAGGCCACGCAGCGACAATCGGGTGGCCCGCCGCTCACCCTCACCCGCACGGCGCCGGGGCGGACGAACTTGCTGAAGTGGGCCAGGTAGTAATACGTGCCGGTATAAGTGACCTGCTTGGTTTGGCGGTTGATGATGAC
>JAJXTA010000842.1 GCA_021784265.1 bacterium
TTTCTGGGAAAAACCACCTTCCGCATCGGTGTGGAGCTGGAGGAGGGCAAGGGACAGAGCTTGCGGCGTTACTCTTATGCCATCGAGGTTCTCTGCGGTGACCACGGTTCGGCCCCGCGGGTGAGTTCGGAAAGCTTATACGAAACCAAAGGCTGGAAGAGGGTGGGGATCGTGCCGCAGGACGGTTCATCCGTGCCGCCGCGGCTCGAGTGGCGCCAGCCTGAGATCGTCTTCGACTCGCACCCCTAACGGGACCCGCCTTGCCAAAAGGAGGATGCTCGCCGCCTGGTGGTTCGACTCCAGCGTGGTGGAAATTGGCGCCGAATCGGCCCCACGCTCGAGGCGGCAGCAAACCGGCCGGTGCTGACGCAAGCCAGCGAGCTGAGCGGGCGGAAGAAGGCCTCCGCCGCGGGGGGCGCGGCTCGTTTGGCGGCGGCCGTCTCGACCGTGATCAAGACACTCTCGTCTATCCGTTTCCTCGATTTCTCACCGGACCTGATGCGCTGGCCTTCGATGCCGGGCCAGATTGTCCTGAGCGACCGAGGGGAGAACCTCTCCTCGGTCCTGCAGGCGATCTGTGAAGACAGCCAGTCGAAGGAAGCGTTGTCGCATTGGCTCCAAGAGTTAACGCCGATGGACGTGCAGGACTTTAAATTCGAGCCGGATGCGGCTGGGAAGATCCTGATCTCCTTGGGCGAGAAGGTGCGGGCGAGGGAGGGGTGGATTTCGGCCAACAGCGCTTCGGACGGGACGCTGCGGTTCTTGGGGGTCTTGGCCGCGTTGCTCGGGCCCAAGCCAGCGGAACTCTACTTCCTGGAGGAAATCGACAACGGCATCCATCCGGCTCGACTGGCGTTGTTGATGGATTTGCTGGAGAACCAGAGCAGGAGTAAGGGGATCCAGATCGTGGCCTCGACGCACTCGCCCCAGGTGCTGCGCCTCATCCAGCCGCAGGATCTGAAGTATGCCACCCTGGCCTATCGCTTGCGAGGACACCGAGAGGGCCGACTCAAACCCGTGCCCGAGATTCCAAACTTGCTGGAGATGGCCAGGAACAAGGACATCGCACGGTTGCACGAGAGCGCGTGGATGGAGCGCACGCTAGAATTCACTGAAGGTTCTCCTGAGCAATTTCCGATTGATGAAGAAGGGGCCGCCCCGTGAATGTGTTGGTGATTCCGGAGGATTTCCGCAAGGACGGATTCATTCTCCGGCCAATCCTCTCGGCCAGGTTCACCAAGCTGGGCACTCCCGCGATTGTCGAGGTGCTGACCGATCCGCTCATCGGCGGTCTTGATCAGGCGCTGAAGCGCGAGGTGTTGGAGGAGATTGTCGCCGACAATCGCTGGAAGGTGGAACTGTTCATCCTGTGTGTGGATCGCGATGGAGAGGAAGGCCGACGCGGGGTGTTGGACGGACTGGAACGTCACCTAAACACTGTCTTGGGGGCCGCGAGAGTACTGGCCGCGGAGAACGCATGGCAGGAATTGGAGGTATGGGCGCTGGCTGGCCCCAAGCTGCCGCCCGAGTGGAGATGGGCCGATATCCGCCGCGAACGCGACCCCAAAGAGAAGTACTTTGACCCGTTGGTCGCCCACCGGCGCTTGGAAGGTGAGGCTGGCGGCGGTCGCAAGAGGCTGGGAATTGAGTCGGCGGAGAATTACCGCCGGTTGGCATCCAGGTGCCGCGAAGACATCCAGGTCTTGGAGACCCGGATCAGGGGTTGGATTGATCGGAGAGCGCTGATGAGCTGGAGCGAGGCGCTGGCCAGCTTGTGAGCCGTCCCTAGGGCGCGCTGCGGTGGAGTTGCAGGGCTTACCCGGGAGTTCGCGGCGGCGCGGCCCGACCCGCGGGATGCGGACTGCCGGTCAGGTCCTGGGTCCGCACCCCGGCTGGGCCAGCAGGCAAACCGCGTCGGTCTCGGCGCTGATCACCGCGCTTGGACAGGCGGCGGGCACGAGACAAAAGCCGCCTGGGGCCAATTGCGCCTGCTGACCGGACGGCGGATCGTCGATGCTCAGCCGGCCCGTGACCACGGCCAGGATGAGCGGCCGGTCTGGGGCGTCGGCGCGCAGCCGGGCTCGCGGTCGGACCCGGTGTTCCTGAACGGTAAACAGGGGATGCTCGACCAGGCGGCGCACCGTACCCTCCGGGACCGGCAAGGAGGGCGCCTCGACCAAGGCGGGCTCGTAGTCGTCGAAATCGATGGAAGCGAGCGATTCGGCCAGGTGCAGGGCCCGTGGTCGGCCGTCCAAGCCGAGGCGATTCCAATCGAAGACGCGGTAGGTCGTGTCGGAATTTTGTTGGACCTCGAAGATGACGCTGCCGGCGCCCAGGGCGTGCAGCCGCCCGCTGGGGAGGAACATAGCGTCTCCCGGCCGCAGGGGAGACCGCGGCACGCATTCACCCGCCGTGCCAGCGCGCAGGTGTTGCTCGAACGCGCTGCGGGTGACCCCACGCTTGAGTCCCGCCAGGAGGTGCGCTTCCGGGGTGGCGTCGGTGACATACCACATCTCGGTCTTGGGTTCGCCCCCCAGGGTGGCGGCGATCGTCGCCGGGGGATGGACCTGGAGTGA
>JAJXTA010000843.1 GCA_021784265.1 bacterium
GCCCGCCCCCTCCGCGGTGATCAATCCCGCTTGGACCAACGCGCCGCCCGGCAACTCGGTCTGGCCGTTCGGGCCCAAGACCCTGCTCTACATGCGGGTGGTTTTTGCCGACGACACCACGGTGCCCGTGGACGAGCCCACCGCTCGCAGCGTCATGGATCAAGTGAACGATTTCTATGTCGAGGCGTCCTACAATAAGACCGCCATCATCACCACCTTCACTCCGCTGTTGACCCTTCCGCAGCCCAAGATGTACTACGCGGTTCAGGGTGCCGGCGCGGTCCAAAGCGACGCGCGCGCCGCCGCCAAGCTGGCCGGCTACGACACTAGCAACTTCGATCTGGATATCGTGTGTTTCACTT
This sequence comes from bacterium, assembly GCA_021784265.1. Classification (GTDB taxonomy): domain Bacteria; phylum Verrucomicrobiota; class Verrucomicrobiia; order Limisphaerales; family J093; genus JAJXTA01. The sequence continues at coordinate 363 of JAJXTA010000843.1, forward strand.
CGGTGCCGGGTTTCACCTGGGGTGGGCTCGGCTCAGTGGGTGGCAAGGGGTGCTGGCTGCAATCGCCCGGCGTCGGCGTGACGGCGCACGAGCTGGGCCACAACTTCGGGTTGATGCATGCCAACTTTTGGGATACCCGCCGGACACCCGTCCCCACCAACCCCAGCGATCCCTATGACAACGAGAGCCTGGTCGGGCACGAGAATGTCATCGGACCGGGCAAGGATATCGAGTATGGGGATATTTTCGACGTGATGGGCAGCGGCGGGGGCGAGGCGCCGGCCGGCGCGGGGCCGGGAGCCACCAACCAACCGGTGAGCTCGTTCACGGGGCACTTTAACGCCCTGGGCAAGCACTTGCTCGGCTGGCTCCCCGATGCCTACGTGGCGACGGCGGTCACGAGCACGACCAACCGCATTTACGTCCATGACGTACCCAACTTGGTCGAGGGGCGCGCGTACGCCTTGAAGGTCCACAAGGACGCCCAACGCGATTACTGGGTGAGCGCCCGCGGCCGGGTGAGCAGCAACCCGTGGCTGCAAGACGGCGTTCAGCTCCATTGGAGCAGTTGGGAGGAGAGCATTGGGTATTGCGATTTGTTGGATACCACTCCCGGCACCAAGCCTGGGCGCGAGGATTCACCGATCGTGGTGGGACGGACGTTCACCGACGCCGAGGCCAATGTGCACATCACTCCCGTGGCCACCGGCGGCACCGGGCCAGACCGCTGGTATGATGTGGTCGTGATGGTTGGGCCGTTTGCGAGCAACACTCCCCCTTCGTTGACGCTCAGTGCCGCCGCCACCGTCGTGGCTCCAGGCAGCCCGGTCACCCTCACGGCCACGGCCAGCGATGCCGATGGCGATGGGATGGCCTATGCGTGGGATTTCGGGGATGGCACGCTGGGCGCCAACGCGCCGGTGGTGACAAAAGCCTGGACACAGCCGGGCGATTACGTGGTCCGCTGCGAGGTGAGCGATCTCAAGGGCGGCGTCACCAGCCGTCACCTGGTCGTCACCGTCGGGGCCGCGGGCGGCGCGCGGATCAGCGGGTTGATCACAGACTCCTTCGGCCAACCCTTGGCTGGGGTCCGGGTGGACAACGGCGCGTTGACGAACAACGACTACGCCGACAATTACCAGTGGACTTACACCGATAGCGACGGGACCTTCACGTTGGTGAACCTCCCCGATGGCAGCTATGCGGTGGGGGCCTACCTGTTCAAATACGTTACCACTCCGCTGAATTTCAGCGGCGCCATCACCCTGGCCGGGGCGGACGCGACGGACGTGGAGTTCCTCGCCGCCCCGCTGCCGCAGGTGACCGTGGCGAACGCCGGCGACGCCGACAAGACGCGTGGGACGGCGGGCGCGTTTGCCCTGACGCGCACGGGGGATACGAACACCGCGCTGCGCGCGTTCTTCCTCCTGGGCGGCAGCGCAGGCAATGGGCCGGACTATCGCGCCTATACCAACCTTGCCCCGCAAACCAACGTGGTTCAGGCCCTGCTCGGCGCGGTGACGCAGGTGTTCAACTTTTATTACGTCGATTTCCCCACCGGGGTGGTCACGACCAACTTAGTGATCACGCCGACCAATGGTCCCCCTGGGCCCGCCAAACAGGCCCTGCTGACCCTCATGTATCAGCTCCAGTCGGTGCGGATCAGCCTGACCAACACCAACGTCATCAACATCCCCGGGTGGGAGGTGCGGACCCTCAACGGCCAGGATACGTGGTTTCAGACGGACCCGGACTATGTGTTGGCGGCCAGTGCCGAAGCCGGGGTGACGATCCACGACCGGGTGCCAAGCCAGCCGACGGTCTCGATTGTTGCCTTGGACGCCACGGTCACGCCCAACCCCAACGACGCGGGCATGTTTACCTTGACGCGCTCGGAGCCGTTGGATGCGCCGTTGACGGTGAACCTCCAGTTCTCGGGGAGCGCGAACGCGGGGTCGGATTATGAGGCCCCGCCGGCGAGCGTCACGCTGGCTGCCGGCCAGGCCTTCATTAACCTCCCGGTGTATATCCGGCCCAACCGGTATGTGAACGGCAACGAGACGATCATCGCCACGATCGGCCCGAGCGCCGCGTACCAGGTGGGCAACGCCAGCGCCACGGTCACCCTCCTGGCCAATGCCTTGCCCCTGGTGACGGTGGAACCGCTCAACCCGGTCACCTCGGTCGTCTGGGGCACGCCGGGGTTGGTG
>JAJXTA010000844.1 GCA_021784265.1 bacterium
CAACTCCCCAGCCCGGGTCGAGGAACGCCTGAAGAAGGTCGAGGACGGGGCCGGTGGGTTGCTCACGCACAAGGTGCGGTTCCCGGTCTGGTTTGAGCCGCTGGCCAAGGGGATCACCCCGATGGGAGAGGCCCTCAGCTTGGCCCACCGGGTCCTGAGTTGGTGGACGCCGCGGCATCCCAAGTCCTTTCCCCCCATCGTCATCAACATCACCGACGGCGAGGCGACGGACAGTGGGCCGGTGCCTCAGGCGCAAGCGTTGCGCAACCTGACGACCGAGGACGGCAACATCCTGCTGTTTAACTGCCATATCTCGGCGCAGCCGGTGCCACCGATTGTGTTTCCCGAGAGCGACGGGGGCTTGCCGGACGATTTCGCGCGCACGCTGTTCCAGATCTCCAGCCCGCTGCCGGCCACCCTGCGTGAGCTGGCGCGCGGAGAGAACCTCGTTTTGGGTCCGGAAACCCGCGGCTTCGCCTTCAACGCCGACTTGGTGGAGCTGATTCGCTTCCTGGACATCGGCACGCGTTCGACCAGTCTGCGCTGAGCGTACGCGCCGGCCTCTTCCCCTTGAAACGGCGAGCGTCTGCCGCCAACCCCGCCGGGCGCCGCCGGGCGCCGGGCGGTTGTCGGCCGGGTTGAAGGTCCTCATGGAGCCGAAGGTCCAGGTCTTTGGCGTTCCCAAGCTGGGCAATACCGAAGAGGAGTATGAAGACGCCTCCGCCTACTCGCTGGCGGCCCGGCGGTTCGCCATCGCGGACGGGGCCACCGAATCCTCCTTTGCCGACCGTTGGGCGCAGAGTTTGGTGCGCCATTACACCACGTCCCCGCCCCTCACGCCCCCGGCCAGCGTGCCGTTGCCGGAGTGGCTGGTGCCGTTGCAGCAGACTTGGCACGCCAGCATTCGTTGGGATCGCCTGCCCTGGTTCGCCGAGGAAAAGGCCCGGGCCGGCGCCTTCGCCACCTTGTTGGGGCTCCATTTCGTTGGGGGCGACCAAGTGCCGTCCCGCTGGTCGTTGCTGAACTGGCTGCGCCGCCGGCGGGTGGGGGCGGGGCGCCTGCGCTGGCACGCTTTGGCGGTGGGTGACAGTTGCCTGTTCCAGGTCCGGGACGACCGGCTGCAAAGGGCGTTCCCGTTAGACCGCGCCGCGGCCTTCAACGATCGCCCGGTCTTGCTCTCCAGTAATCCCCTGCGCAACCAGGCGGTGTGGAAAGCGGTGCGCTTTGCCGAAGGCGATTGCCGGCCCAACGACCTGTTTTTCCTGCTCACCGATGCCCTGGCCAAGTGGTTTCTCCAGGAATGCGAGGCCGACCGTCGGCCCTGGGGCACGTTGGCCGCCCTCCGCACCCAGCCTGAGTTTGGCGCCTGGGTTAACCAAGCTCGGCAGGACGGAGCCTTGCGCAATGACGACACCACCCTGGTGCTCCTGCGCAGCCCCGAGACCCTCACCGAGGCGCCCGGCCCCGCCTCGCGCCCACGCCCTTGATCCCATGAACTGGCCTACCCACGCCGACTATCAGGATTCCATCCAGAATCCACAGATCTGTTTTCAGGAAGCCGACCTGCGCGACGGCCGGGTGGTGTGCGACCCGCTGGGCCTGCCGCGGGTGATGTCGGGCAACTTCGCCAGTGTGTATGAGCTGCATACCAGTGCCGGACGCTGGGCCATTCGCTGCTTTGTCCGCCAGGTCCCCGGGCAGCAAGGGCGCTACTCCCGCCTGGGGCAGCACTTGGCCGGGGTGCGGCTCGAGTGTCTGGTTAAGTTCGAGTACATCCTCAAGGGCATCCTGGTCCATGGCACCTGGTACCCCATCGTCCGGATGCAATGGGTGCAGGGGCAGCAGTTGGACGCCTACCTCGCGGACCACGTCCGCGACGCGGCGGCGCTGCGCCAACTCGCCGTCCGCTGGCGGGTCCTCTTGAACCAGTTGCGCACCCACCGGCTGGCGCATGGCGACCTGCAATGTGGCAATGTCATGGTCACCCCGGACGGGGAACTGCGCCTGGTCGATTACGACGGGATGTACTGCCCCGCCTTTGGCCGCGGCCACAGCCCCGAGCTGGGGCACACTAGCTTCCAACATCCCCGGCGGACCCCGGAGTTTTACGAGGAGCGCCTGGACAACTTCTCTGCCCTGGTCATTTACACCAGCCTGTTGGCGGTGGCGGCTGACCCGGACTTGTGGCAGGAATTCCACTCTGCGGACAACCTGCTGTTCAACGCCTCGGACTTGCAGAACACCCATGACTCGCCGGTGCTGCGCCGGCTCAAGCAGAGTTCGGACCCGGCGGTGCGCGAGCTGGCTGGGTTGGTGCGCCAGTGCTGCATCGCCCCACCGCCCGACACGCCCTGGCTGGAAGAATCGATCGTGGCGTTGGAACGGGGGACCCTGGCGGCCCTGGCCACGTCGATCTCTTTCCCCACCTCGATGTTGGCCAAAGCCGAGCTGGACGTGTCGTGGCCCAAGCCCGGTTCCGCGGCCTCGCCCCCGGCCGGCGCGGCGGCCGCGGCCCCGGCGCGGCCGGCCTCGAAGGGCAGCCCGGCGCCCGCCGTCGGGCCGGGGG
>JAJXTA010000845.1 GCA_021784265.1 bacterium
CCGTCTCGGGAAGCGTGGCTCTCGGCCACGCGAGGCCGACGACCAGCGGTGCGGGCACCGGCGTCAAGCCCAGCAGGCGCAGCCGTGGCCCCGCGGTGCAGGCCAAGGCCCGCGGCATCACCGCCACCCCGTTGCCTGCCTCCACCGCCGCGATCAGGCTGGTGACACTGTCGTGCTCCTCGCCGATGCGCGCGGGTCGGCCCGTGGCCGCGAACACCGCCGCCAGCAGCTCGTGATACTCGGGGTACTCTTCGCGGCGGAAGGCGACCAACGGTTCGCGCACGGCCTTCGCCAGCGGCACAACCCGCTTCCGGGCGAGGGGATGCTTGGGGGCGACGGCGAGGCAGAGCGTCTCGCGCGCCAGCGCCTCGAAGGCCAGGCCCGGAAGCATCGCGGGGCTGGGGCGCACCACGAGGGCCACCGCCAGCCGCCCGGCGCGCAGCCCGGCCAGCATTTCCTCGGTCGAGAGATCGTGCAGCCGCACCGCGACCGCGGGCGCCGCGGCTTGGAAGGCGCGCAAGGTAGCGGGCAAGAGCCGCGCCGTGGGCGACGGCGCGTAGCCGACGTGCAGCTCAACCGGCCGTCCGCGGGCGACGGTCCGGGCTGCCTGTACCGCCGCCTCCGCCCGCTCCAGCACCGCCCGCGCTTCCGTGAGGAACACGCGCCCGGCAGCCGTCAGGCGCACCGATTTGGCGCCCCGGTCCAGCAAGGTGAACCCCAGCTCGGCCTCGAGGTCGCGAATTTGCCGGCTGAGCGCCGGCTGCGAGACGTGTAGCTTCAGGGCGGCTCGGGAAACGTTCTCCCGGTCGCCGACGGCCACGAAGTAGCGGAGATGGCGCAGTTCCACGCGGCCGCGAGCATACCTGTTGGTTATGCTGAGGCAAGTAACATGGTCTTTCCCTCCCCAGCCAGGGTTGTGGCAGCTTGGGGTCATGATGACGATTCGAAGAGCCAATGAACGGGGCCACGCCGAACACGGGTGGCTGGACACCTATCACACCTTCAGCTTCGCCGACTATTACGACGAGCGCTGGATGGGGTTCCGCAGCCTGCGGGTGATCAACGACGATCTGATCATGCCCGGCCGGGGCTTTGGGATGCACCCGCATCGGGACATGGAGATTATCACCTACGTCCTGAGCGGGGCGCTCGAGCACAAGGATTCGCTGGGCAACGGCCGGGTGATTCGCGCCGGCGAGGTGCAGTACATGGCCGCCGGCGTCGGCGTGCGCCACAGCGAGTTCAACCCTTCCCAAGAGGAGCCGGTGCACTTGCTGCAGATTTGGATTCTGCCGGACCGCCAGGCGGTGGCGCCCCGGTATGCGGAGCGGTCGATGGTCGAGGCGCCCACGGGGGCGGCCGCGCTGGTCACCAGCAAAACCGGACGGGACGGCTCCATCGCGATCCATCAGGACGCCGACCTCTGGTTGGCCAAATTGAACGCGGGTGACCGGGTGGCCCAGCCGTTGGCGTCCGGGCGGCATGCGTGGGTTCATGTGGCGCAAGGCGACGTGGAGTTCAATGGGACCGTGCTCCACGGTGGCGACGCCGCGGCCCTCAGCGAGCCCGGCTTGCTGACGCTTCAGGCCACGACGCCGGCGCAAGTCCTGCTGTTCGACCTCAACTGAGCGGCGGTGCCGCGCCCCGGGCGGCCCGGCGTCCCTTCCTGAGGCAGGCGCTGGGCCGCTTGTTGGTGACCTCCAACGGCGCCCGCCCTCGCGCCAGGCCAAACCCGCCGCAACGCCGGTGTCGCAAATGCCGGGTCACAGTACTAGGGTGGCGGCATGGAAACCAACCGGCTGGAGGCCTTCAGCGACGGGGTCCTGGCAATCATCATTACGATCATGGTGCTGGAGCTCAAGGTGCCCCGCGGGGTTACCCTCGCCGCCTTGACGCCGCTGGTGCCGGTCTTCCTCACCTACGTGCTGAGTTTCATTTATGTGGGCATCTACTGGAACAATCACCACCACTTGTTGAAGGCCTGTCGGCGGGTGACCAGCGGCGTCATGTGGGCGAATCTCCATCTGCTCTTTTGGCTGTCGCTGTTTCCCCTGGTCACGGGGTGGATGGGGGAGAACCATTTCACCCCGCTGCCCACCGCGCTCTACGGCGTGGTCATGCTCCTGGCCGCGGTGGCCTATTACCTGTTGCAGCACCGCATCCTCGCCGACCACGGTCCGGACTCGAAGCTGGCCGCCTCGCTCGGGCGCGACCTGAAGGGGAAGCTCTCCCCGGTGTTGTACGGGGCGGCGATTCTGGCGGCCTTCTTCCGGCCCTGGCTCTCCTGCTGCCTCTACGCCTTCGTGGCGTTGCTCTGGTTCATCCCGGACCGCCGCCTGGAACGTGTGCTGACCGAAGCGGCCGGCTAGATGCCCTGTCGCATTTTCGGTGGACGGGCGTGGTAAGGTGGGCGCATGAACGATACGCGGAGCCAATTGACCGAGGCGGAAATGCGGCGCGCCTGGGAACGCCGCGATGCCGGCTACGACGGGGTGTTCGTCTTCGGGGTCAGGACGACGGGCATCTTCTGCCGGCCCTCCTGCCCCTCCCGCCCCAAGGGTGAGCA
>JAJXTA010000846.1 GCA_021784265.1 bacterium
AGGCGTCTCCGTCAGTCCCGGCGACACCAGCGTCGAGCGGGGCAGCGGCTTGGTGGTCTGGGCCCGGTTCAGTGGCAGACTGCCGACGGAGGCCACGCTCGTGGTCCAACCGGTCAACGAAACGCCACGGCGGATCGCCTTGGTCAAGAGCCTGGACGACCCGATCTTCGGCGGCGGCGTACCTGAAGTCCGCAATGACCTCAGTTACCATTTGGAGTTCCCCGGCGGCCAGACGCGCCCGTTCAAGGTGACCGTGTTCGAGTACCCACGGCTGGAACGGGCGGACGCGAGGCTCACTTATCCCAAGTACACCAGCCTGCCGGAGAAAGAGGTCCCCGACACCCGCCGCGTCAGCGCGGTGGTGGGCTCGGTCCTTGATTATAGCTTTTACCTCAACAAACCCGTGGCCACCGCCAAGCTGGTGGCCGCCGACGGCAGCGCCCTAGGCCTGACGGTCCAGACCAATCACCCGGCGAATTACCGCCTGCACCTGCCCCTCCGCCAAACCCAACGGTACACCCTCCTGCTCCTCGACGACGCTGGCCGCACCAACCGGACCCCGCCGGAGTTTGTCTTCGTCGCCCTCACCAATCGTCCCCCGCAGCTCCGCCTCGCCTCCCCGCGGGGTGATCCCCGCGTCTCCGCCTTGGAAGAGCTGGCGTTCCGCGGCGAGGCGGCAGGCGAGTTCGGCTTGCGGGCCTACGGCCTCGCCTACGCGATGGCCGGTCAACCCCCCACCGTGGTCCAGCTCGGGACCGCCACCAAGCCCGGCGAGGTCCGGCGTTTGGATTACCTCCTGCCCCTGGAGAACCTGGGCGCTCAACCCGAACAGCTCCTCACCTATTATCTCTGGGCCGATGACTACGGCCCCGAGGGCGCTCCCCGACGCACCACCAGCGACATCTTCTTCGCCGAGGTCCGCCCCTTCGATGAAGTCTTCCGTGAGGAACAATCCGGCGCTGGCGGACAAAGCGGCGGCGGGGGCAACGAGGGTGCCGGACCCGCGGACAACCTGGCACAGCTCCAGCGCCAGATCATCACCGCCACCTGGAACGTCCAACGCCAAACGGCCAGTCTGCCCCTCGGGGACGCCTACGCCAAGGACGTGAAGGTGATCCACCAGTCGCAGGTGCAGGCCCTGGACCAACTCAAGTCCCGGCCCGGCCAGGCGCGCGAGCCTCGGCTCCAGGCCCTGGCGGCCACCGCGGCCCAAGCGATGCTGACCGCCGCCAGCCACCTCAGCAACGCGGCGGCGCGCCTCGCGCGCGAACCATTGGCGCCGGCCCTGGCCAGCGAACAGGCGGCTTCCCAGGCCCTGCTCCAGCTCCAGGCCCACGAGTTTCAGGTGGCCCGCGGACGCAACGCCCGCGGTGGGGGCGGGGCGGGCCAACCGTCCCAGCGCCAGCTCGACCAACTCGACCTGCAAACGAGCGAGAATCGTTACGAAACCCAAAGCCAGGCCGCCCCAGCGCAGCGCCCGGCCCAGCGCGAGCAGCTTCAGGTCTTGAGCCGGCTGAAGGAACTCGCCCAACGCCAACAAGACCTCAATAGCCGCTTGCAGGAGCTGCAAACCGCCTTGCAAGCCGCGCCGACCGAAACCGCCCGCGAAGATATCCGCCGGCGCCTCCGCCGCCTCCGCGAACAACAACAGGACCTCCTGGCCGATGTGGACGAGCTGCGCCAACGCCTGGACCGCCCGGAGAACCAATCGCGCCTCACCGACGCCCGCCAACAACTGGACCGCACCCGGTCCGACGTCGAGCGGGCCGCCTCAGCCCTCGGCCAGGACGCCGTCGCCGACGCCTTGGCCGCCGGGACCCGCGCCCAGCGCCAGCTCCGGCAACTCGAGGGGGAGTTCCGCCAACGAAGCGCCAGCCAATTCGCCGACGACGCGCGGCGCCTGCGCGAGGAAGCCCGCCAACTGGCCCAGCAACAGACCGAGGTGGCCAGGAAGATCGCGGACTTGGCCGTGCCCGAACAAAAGAAGTTGCAAGACGCGGCGCAGCGGGAAGCCGTGGCCACCCAGTTGCAGCGGCAGCAAACCACCCTCACCAACCTCTTCCGCCAGATGCGCCAACTCTCCGAGCAAAGCGAGACCGCCGAACCGCTCTTGTCGCGTCAGCTCTACGATTTGCTGCGCCAATCCAACCAAGACGCCCTCAACAAGACCTTGGACTTCTCCTCGCAACTGGTGCGCCGCGGTTTCCTGCCGCAAGCGGGCCAATTCGCGGAAAACGCGCGGGAGGGGCTCGAGGCGATCAAGCGCGGGGTCGAGCAGGCCGCCCAGAGCGTGCTCGGCGATGAGACGGAGGCGCTCCGCACCGCCAAACGCGAACTCGACGACTTGGGCCAGCAGTTGGACAAAGAGCTGGGGCAGGCGGGCGATCGCTCGACCCCGCCGGGGCAGCCAGGCCCCGCAACCCAACCCCAAAGCCGTGCCAGCCAACGCGCCGACCGGGCCGCCGGCACGCCCGGCACGCCTTCCGGCAGCAGCCCGAACCGCGCGGCCGGCACGGGCCAGCACCCCGCGACCGCCGAACACACCACCGCACGGGGACAGGGCG
>JAJXTA010000847.1 GCA_021784265.1 bacterium
ACCGGTGGCGCGGCGAGCTGGGGCTCGAACCGGCCCGCGCCACCGTTCGCCCGCCAATAGCGGCTTTCCCAGTGCTGGCAGTGGTTTTGGCCCGTGAAAAATCCCCAGAAAATGTCTGAAGAGGCCAAAAAGGCACAGAAGCCGCAAAGCGGAGAGGAAAGAGAAGCCGCAAAAAGGCGCAGGAGGCGCCAGAAACGGTGGAACGGGGAGGCCACAAAAAGGCACAAAAGCCGCAAAGAAGAGAGGAAAGAAAGGCCGCGAGAAGGCACAGGAGACGCACAAGAAAGGGTAGAACTGGGGGAGGCCGCAAAAAGGCACAAAAGGCGCAAGAAATGGTGGAACTGGGGGAAGCCACGAAAAGGCACAAAGAACGCAAAAGGGATAGGAAAGGGAAACCGCGAAAGGGCACAAAGAACGCGAAGGAGGCAAGGGACGGAAGCCCGCCAGGGTACGGAGGGCGAGACGCGCTCGGCCGGCCCGTGGCGGTTCCGTCGTGGGCGGTCAGTGCCGACAGCTCTCGTGGTCCGCAGGGGGCCGTCCGCCCAGGGGATTCGAGGAGGCCACAGGCATGCGCCTCTCGACGCGACTGCAAGCCCAAGCCAGCAGGGCAACCCCGGCCATCGTGAACAGGAGGATGGACCACCCCGCGGTATCGTGGAGCCGGGCGAGGGCGTCGTGGCCGCCGCGGTGGGCCGCCAAGCTGAGCCAGAGCGAGCGTCCGACGTTGCCGAGGAAGGCCAATCCGACTCCGGCCGCCAGCAGCAGGACACGCAGGCCGTTGTGGCGCAAGGCCAGATACCCGATGAACAGCGTCGCCATGACCGTCGATTGCAGGCTGCGCACACCACTGCAGGCCTCGTCGATCCCCACAGTACACCGCGGCAGGTGGATCAGGCTGCCCACCTGCTGCGCCGGTACGCCCAGCAGGTTGAGGAGGCTTACGTCCACCCCAGCGACCTTCGCCTGCAACCCCGACACCAAGGGGTTGAAGAGGATCGAGGGCATGGGCAACGCCAGGAAGAGAAACGCGAACGCCCCGGCGAAAGGCCACACCGCCGGCCACGTGAACAGAGACCGCAGGTTAGCCAGCGCCAGCAGCAGCACCCCCAGCCCCAAGCCTTGCACCACCGGCGGGTTGAGGCCGAACGCGGCCTGGTACACCTGGGCGAGAAAGCACAGGCCCACTGCCGCCCCGGCGAGCACCACCGCCGTCGGCGTGAGGCGTCCGCCGAACGGCGGCCGTCGCTCCCACGCCTCCCAAAACAAGTACCCGGCGAGCACCAGCACGATCCACCCAAATTCCAGGTCTGGGCGGTGGCGCCAAAACCACTGGGCCTTGCTAACCAGCCAAGCCGAGGCCAGCCACGTCGGCGTCAGCCGCCCCAGGCCGGTCCAGGCCGGTCGCTCTGCCGATGCGGCGGGCCTCATCGGTTCGCCGATTGCCACGCCAGCAGTTCCTTCTGATAATCCGCGGGCGCGAGCCACTCGCCCAAAAAACCCTGGAGCAACCGATCCGCCGCACCCACGTCGGCGCCGCGGACCGGCGTCGAGAGCCGAACAAATTGGGCGGGGCCAAACAACGGCCGCCGGCTGTGGAAAGCGTCGCGCACCCGGCTCCAGTACCGCGTGTCGAGCACCCGCAAGAGCGTACCGGTCTGGTCCCAGCTCCGGTTGTTGGCCCGCCCCAGGGCCACCGACAACTCATGGTCCAAGCGGTAGCTCAGCGGCTGACCGCCGATCAGGCCGCCGAAATAGACCAGCTCGCGCTGAGCGCCCAGACTGAAGACACGCCGCTCCAGGAGCAGCACCGGGCCGTGCACAGGCACGGTCACGCAACTCGGCGTCGCGGCCTCCAGCCGCCAACCCGCCTCGGTCCAACATCGATCCGGCGTGTGGGCGAACAGGCCGGTGTCGTTCTCATGCGGCCCGTAGCGTTTCGCGGAGAAGACGCGGACCACCTCGCCGTTGGACCGGGTAAACTCCCCGTTCACCAGTCGGTCCGCCACCAAGAAACGTTCGGCGGCCTGCCCCACGGGCACCGGGCGGTACTCCCAGCCAGGCAGCGCCGTTTGTTCCCCCAGCCAAAACCGGGGCGCGTGCGCATCGGCGCGCGTGAACCAGAACCGCGGGAAGAGCCAACAGGCGAGAATCGCCAGGCACAACAGCCCGTTGAACCACGCCACGGGTCCAAGCCTTGGGGAACGCATATCAAACCGGGCGCCCGGGACCACGCCGCTCGACCGCCCGCGGGCTACGGAACGCGGCCAAGCCGGTCCGCCACCAAAACGGGCTCACTGATTCGCCCACCGGCACCCGCCAGCAGGGCCAGCCGGCGACTGCGGTCTCTTCGGCCAGCCAGGACTGTGGCAGGCTCGCGTCGCGTCGGTCGCTAGAGAACATTGAGAAGACACAACAGCCCACGTTTGCCACACCGACCCATCCGCTAAACCACCTGACCGGGCGGAAGCGCCGCCCTGCCACACCGGCGCCCGACCTCACCCCTCGGTCCGGCCAAGGGCCAGCCGCCCCCGAGCGCCTCTGCCGAGCCGAGAGGCCAGCCGA
>JAJXTA010000848.1 GCA_021784265.1 bacterium
GCTCGCGTCGGTTCCGACAGGGCCGCGGCGGACGGGGACCGCCCGGGCGCATTCCACAAGCTGGCGCACACACCCGCGCCCCCCGGCGTGCGCGCAGTGTCGTTGAGTGCGGTGGTCCTCCGCCGCTCTGGCCGGTCCCGCCCCGCGAGCGCGCGGCTTCACCGGCTCGAGGTTGGCGCGTGAATCCAGTGGTAGCGGTTCACGGACGGCCCGCGCAGCGTGAGCCGGGCGCCGCTGGGCCACCGCACCTCCACCCGCTCCACCCGCTCCGCCTCACCCAGGCCGAAGTGAAGGGAGTTGGCATGTTGCGAACGGTAAGAGTCCCCGGTGATAATCTCCTGAGTGATGCAATGACCATTATAGTACACCGTCACCCGGGCACCGACGGGGGAGGGTTCGGAGCGCGCCTCACGGAAACGGAACCCGATCCAGTGGCCGCCGCGGGCCAGGGTGTTCCTGTAAACGCGTAAGGTTTGCCTCGCGGTCGGCCAGACCTCGAAGGTCGTACACAGCAGGTCAACCCGCCCATCGCCGTCCAGATCGTCGGCGACGACATTGCGGCAATCCTCCCCGAGCGCGACACCCAGCAGGTAGCCGGCTTCCACGAAAGACGTGCCCCCGCGGTTAAGATAGAGCCGGTTCTTCTCGTAACCTCCGTAGGACCAGCCTTGCCGGCGGGTGCGGGCGAACTTGTTGAGGAAGTAGCGAGTAGCCGTCACGTCGTCAACCTCGTCACCCACGTAGAGATCGTGCAACCAGAACTCGCCTTCGTAGTCACGGACACGCTGCTGGCTCTGCATACCGTTGGCGATGTAAACGTCCGGGAATCCGTCGTTGTCAAAATCAAACGCGGCACAGCCCCAGGACCACCCGGAACGGGCGATGGTCGTGCTCATGGACGTCTGCTCAAACCCGCCGCCAGCCCGCGCCAGGAGCAGCCGGTTGCCGAAGGTCATTCGTCCGCGCATGGTGCGGTCTTCCGCCGCGTCGGGACGCCAGAGCCCCAGATGGTCCAGCCGGTCGGCCGTCGGCGAGGGCATGCCGATCATCAACAGGTCCAACCCGCCGTCGGCATTGAAATCCGCGAGGGCATGGGCCATGCCGAACCCGTGGGACTCGGAGGTCCACTGCCGCGTCATCTCCGTGAAGCGGCCGTGGCCGTTGTTGCGATAGAAATCGACCCCCGCGAAGTCGCTCACCACTACCAGATCGAGGCACCCCCTATCGCCAAGATCGGCGAAGGAGGCGCTGTACGTGCGCCGCCATCGTCGCGTTGCCAGGCCGGCGGCCTCCGTCGCGTCGGTGAAATTGCCATGGCCGTCGTTCCGCAGCAGATAGGCGGGATAGCCATCGTTGGCATCGTAGTAGTGGGGCCGGAGGATTTGGCCGAGCGTCGGGGTCTTGTACTGGGCCAGGAAGACATCCAGGTCGCCATCCCCGTCGATAGCGCCGCAAGTCAGAACCATGGCGTTAACCAACGGCGGGTTGGCCACCCACACCAGCCGCCCGGGTTCGTCGAAGGTGCCGTGCGCTGAGCCTTTGAAGAGGACCAAGCCCTTCGCTTCCGCGCAGAGAAAATCAGCGTTCCCGTCCCCGTCAAAGTCCGCGATCACAGCGCTCATGACCAAGCCCGGAGGGTAACGACACAACGGCTCCGCCCGATAACGGTCCGGGGCGCAGCGCCGATAGACTCGATTCTTCGCGGCCAATACGATCTCCGAGAGGCCATCCCCGTCAAGGTCGTAGAGGATCAGTGGGTCGATGCGGCCGGTGCCCCCCGCGGGCATGACAGGGTCGTTCAGGATCAACTGGAAGGGTGGTTCATCACGGCGGGTCTTGAGGCTGAGTTGGCCAGCGTCGATCCGCTTCACGCGCACGGCTCCGCCGCCCGCCGAGTCCGCCGCCCAGTCCACGACCAAAGGGCCCTCGAGGAGCGCGCGCTCGGCGCCACCCTCCGAATCCCCTCCTCCGACGTCGCGGGGCCGGGCGGGCCTGCGGAGGTGGGCCGAGAAGGAAAACCGGCTCTGCGCCGGCCGACCTGCTGCATCGGTATCGAAGCGGGTGTGACGGAACTCGACCTGTTCCAGTTGCCATCCCGCGCGCCGGAAGCCGTTGATGTGCCGCTGCCAGGCCGCCTGATTCAACGGCGAGGCGAGCCCCGCCGGCAGGTAAAAACTGATTCCGGCGGCGAGGGATTGAGGCGCCTGCCAACGGGGCAACACCACCTCGGTGACAGGAAAGGCGGCCAGCACCGGCCACTTGTTCGTCGTGGCGTTGAGCCTGTCCCACAAGGCTTCAAAGACCGCTCCACAGCTTTCGGCCAGGATCTCCTTGGTCCAGACCGTCTGGTCGATCTTCCGCTCGCGCGCCTCGAGTCGCGCCACGCGCAGGGCGTTGGCGCGTTCGAGGTCCTCGCCGCCGGTGGGGCTCGCCGCCGGCAACATTGAGACCCCGCGCCGACCGGCCAGCCAGACGCCCCCACCGAGAACCATCAGGAGCAGGAGCAGCAGCGATAACGGTCTGGTCGAGTGGATACGCATGCGTTGCCGCGCGGCGTAATC
>JAJXTA010000849.1 GCA_021784265.1 bacterium
GGCTGAACGAGTTGTTGGCGGCCCAGCCGCAGCCCAAAGACCGCGCGGCCTGGCACCGGCAGGTCGCCGAATGGAAGGCCAAGGCCCCGTTCAAGTACCAGGTGACCGAAGAGGTGCTCAAGTCCCGCCACGTGCGCGAGTTCATGGGCGGAGACGCCAGCCAGGTCATCCTGGGCCAGGAAGCCATCGCGCTCCTGTGCGAGCTGACCCACGGCGAGGCCATCCTCACCACCGGCGTGGGCCAGCATCAGATGTGGACCGCCCAGTATTACCAGATGCGGCATCCGCGGCAGCTCCTCACCAGCGCCGGGCTGGGGGCGATGGGTTACGGCTACCCGGCGGCGTTGGGGGCCAAGGTCGCCTGCCCGGACAAGCAGGTGATCGACATCGACGGGGACGGTTCCTTCCTGATGAACGTGCAGGAGCTGGCCATGGCCCACATCGAGAAGATCGCCGCCAAGGCCCTCATTCTCAACAACCAGCATCTGGGCATGGTGATGCAATGGGAAGACCGCTTCTACGCCGGCAACCGCGGGCATACCTACCTGGGCGACCCGGAGAATCGGAAGCAGATTTACCCCGATTACGTCGCCATGGCCAAGGCCTTCAACGTGCCCGCCGAGCGGGTGATCTACAAACGCGACCTCCGCGCCGCCCTCCAACGCATGCTCGATTCGGATGAGCCCTACGTGCTGGACGTGATCACGCCGTATAGCGAGCACGTGCTGCCGTTCATCCCGGCGGGCAAGACGGTCAAAGAGATGATCTGGCAGTGAAGCGGGGGCAACCCCGCCGGCGCGCCTCGAGCGCGGCGCCGCGCCGGGGTGCGGGGTCCGTCAAGTTGGTTTCTTGACGGAGCCTTAATCGCTGCCGGGCGGCCAGAGGCACCGGCCGATATCGGTCCGGTAATAGCTGCCCAGGCTCCGGATGCGGGCGATGTTGCGGTAGGCGCTGGCCACCGCCGCCTCGAGGGTCGGCCCCACGGCGACCACATCCGCCAACCGGTGGCCGGTCGAGTGGAGCCGGCCGGCGGGGTCGCGGGCGACCTCGTTCCACCAGACGTCGCAGTCCAGGTCGCCGGTGACCTCGACCGGCATGGGAGGGCCTTGGAGCTGCACGTAGGGATAACCGTAACCGGCCAGGGTGACGGTGCAGCCAAACCGCACCTCGCGCCGGAACCGGATCGGGGGCGGTTGGTTGTGGGCGGTGGCCAGGAGGACTTCGATGGGATTGGCCAGCAGCCGCAGGATCATGGCTCCGGAGGTCACGCCCAGGCGGATGTTGTACTCGATCACATGCCAGCGGTCCTGGTGTCGCACCGCCGTGACCTGGACCGGTCCGTGGAAGTTGACCTCGCGGAACCAGGGGCGTAATGGCGCCAGCAGCTCGCGCGCAAGGTGATACCGATCCTCCGGGTCCGCCTCGACCAAGCCGCCCAGCGGCGCGCCCGCCACGACCCCGTGGCCGCCGGTGAAGGCGCGTTTGTATTCCTGGTTGGTGGCCAGGGACCAGATCTCGCCGCCGCTGACCAGGGCGAGGTGGCCCGCCTCCCGATGCCCCAGGTACTCCTGGAGGAACACTCCTTCGGCGTAGTCGATGTGCTCGAGCCAGGCCCGCGTGTCCGCCAGCGTGCGGCAGAGGATGGTGTGGATCGGGCTGGTGGGGGAGCAGAGCGGGTTCTTGATCACATAAGGCCGCGGATGCTCCGCCAGCACCCGTTCGGCCTCCAGCCGGTTGGCCGCCACCCGGGTCGCCGGGAAGGGCACCCGGCACTCCGCGCAGAGGCGCCGGGCGAAGTCCCGTTCCCGCTCCAGCAGCATCCCCTGGCCGGTGGCGCAGAAGAGCGGTATCCGCGTCGCCAGGAGTTCATCGCACCAGGGCGCCTGAGCCCAGTCGATGGACATCGGGATCACCAGGTCCGCCCCCCACTCGCGCAGCAAGGGGCAAGGATTGGGGAACTGATCCCGGCTGAAGGTGGGTCCCACCAACGAGGGCGGGTAATGGGCATAGGCGCGAGTGAGATAGGTCGCGACCGTGGCCCCGGCGTCGGCCAAGGGTCGCAAGGTGCCCAACGCGAAGGAGCCCACCCCCAAGACCATGATCGCGGGCCCGCTGGCGGGAGGACGGGCGGCGTCGGGAGCGTTCACGCGGGAGAGCGGATGGCTGGGGGGCGCGGACGCGCCGGCCCCGCCCACGGGCGAGGCCGCGGCGCCGGGCCCCGCCTCAATTCAAGACCACGCCGCGGCGGATGTAAGTGGGCGTGTCCAGGTCCTCGCCCTGGTGGATGGTCGGCTCGCTCTTGGCGAAGCGCCCCTTTGAGACCACTTCGAGAGGCAGCAAGCCTTGCCGCCACCGGGAGGCCTTCTTGCGTTGCCACACCGAGCCGCCTCGCTGCTCGCGCAACAGTTCCTCGACCCGCTCCGGACTGAGCGCCGGCGGCGGCGGCACGAAGCGCGACGCGGGGCGCTCCCCCAGCCCGCGACCCGGGCTGGCCGTCTCGACCTCCAGATCCAGGGCCGTGGTGGGAAACTCCGATCGCGGCGGTTCGAGTTCGGCGACT
>JAJXTA010000850.1 GCA_021784265.1 bacterium
GCCAGCGCGAACAGGTCCCCGCCAATGCCGCACATCATCGGCGCGACCACGCCCAGGGTGGCGTTGGCGGCGACGGCGGCGTCGATGGCGTTGCCCCCTTGCGCCAGGATCGTGGCCCCGACCTGCGACGCCAGCGGTTGTTCGGTCGCGACGATCCCGTAGCGGGTGATGACCATCGAACGGCCTTGCACGCGGAGCTCGGCGCCGGTCGCGGCCCGGTCGAGGGATACCGGAAACAGGAGCAGGAGGATTCCCAGCCCGGTGGCAGCGCCGTGTGGCGTGATCATGTCGGGCAGGTTAACAGGCGCGGGGCGGATTTCAGCTCTAATTGCGGGCGGCGCGGGCACGGGTCACCCAGTCCGGGCGCGCACTTGCGCGAGGGCCCAGGCGGCGTGCTCGGCGATCAGCGGGTCGGGGTCGGTCGCTCCCTTTTGGAGCGCGGGCACCGCCCGGCGGTCGCCCGTGTTGCCCAGGGCCACCGCCACGTTGCGCCGGAGGCCCCGCCGCTGGGTGCGCTGGAGGGGGGTTCCGGCAAAGCGGCGTTGGAACCCCGCCTCGTCCAAGGCCAACAACGCGAGCAGATCGGGCGCCGCCAAGTCCGGCCGGGCATGGGGACGCATCAGGCGGGCGTCGGCCGCGAACCGGTTCCAGGGACACGCGGCCAGGCAATCGTCGCAGCCAAAGATCCGGTTGCCGATGGCCGGGCGCAACTCCAGCGGGATGGACCCGCGGAGTTCGATGGTCAGGTAGGAGATACAGCGCCGGGCATCCAGCTCGAACGGGGCGCGGATGGCCTGCGTGGGGCAGGCGGCCAGGCAGCGGGTGCACGAGCCGCAGTGGTTGCGCTCCGGCGGATCGGGCGGCAGCGCCAGCGTGGTAATGATCTCCCCGAGAAAAAACCAATTCCCCAGCCGCCGGTTGATCAGGTTCGTGTGTTTCCCGATAAAGCCCAGGCCGGCGCGCTGGGCCAGGTCGCGCTCCAGGAGGGGACCGGTGTCCACATACCAGAGGGAGCGCGTGGCGGGACCACCCAGTTCGTTGAGGTAGTCGGTCAGGGCGCGGAGCGCGACGCCGAGGACGTCGTGGTAATCCGCGTACCGGGCGTAGCGGGCGATGACGCCGCGGCACGCGGCCGGTCGGTCGGCGGCGGGGTCGGCGTTCCCGGCGCCGGTGGCGTACGGGGCGGCCAGGGTGACCAGGCTCCGGGCGTTGGGGAGGACCAGCGCGGGGTTGGCGCGTTTGGCGGCTTGGCGGGGGAGGTAACCCATCGTGCCGTGCCACCCCGCGGCCAGCCAGTGGGCGAAGCGCGCCGCCGACTCCGGCGGGGCGGCCGTGGTGCAGCGGCAGGCGGCGAAGCCCAGCGCGAGGGCGCGTTGCCGGAGGAGCTCTTTCACCGCGCCGTCAGCTCCCGCTGCGCGCGCTGGAACTCGTGGGCCACCTGGAGGGCGACCTCGCGGATCTGACGTTGGCTGGTGTTCATGAGCACGTCGGCCTCGCGATAGATCGCGGCGCGGTGAGCCAGCAGCTCCTCGAGGCGCGCGAGCGGGGCGGGCCCCTGGAGCAGCGGGCGGTGGGTTTGATGGCGCACTCGTTGCCAGGTCACCTCCGGCGAGGCCCACAAGCAAACGACCAGGGCATGGGTCTTGAGACTGGCCAGGTTAAGGGCGTCGGCGCCCAGACCGCCGCCGGTGGCGATGACCAGCTTCACACGGTCGGTCAGCGCTTGGACGACCTGGCGTTCTTGCGCCCGAAAGGCCGCCTCCCCCTCGTGCGCGAACAGGTCGGTGATGCTCCGGCCGGTCTGCGCCTCGATCAGTTGGTCGGTGTCCACGAAGGTGAAGCCCAGGTGGACGGCGACGAGGTGGCCGACGCTGGATTTACCGGTCCCCATGAAACCGATGAGGGCCAGGTTGTCCATTCGGCGCGGTTGACTCA
Source organism: bacterium (assembly GCA_021784265.1). Classification (GTDB taxonomy): domain Bacteria; phylum Verrucomicrobiota; class Verrucomicrobiia; order Limisphaerales; family J093; genus JAJXTA01. The sequence continues at coordinate 1,936 of JAJXTA010000850.1, forward strand.
TCCGAGCAAGGTGGCCCATCGGGCCCCGGCTGGCACGCCAGAATTTCGTTTTCAAAACCTGGGCCAGGCGTTATGGATGCCCCATGCCAGAGCTGGCCAGACCGGGCGAACGTGTGTTGCGGGGAATTCCCGTCTCCGCCGGGGTTTGCCGCGGGCAGGTCTTCGTGCTCAGCAAGCCGGTCGAGGCGGAGATTCCCCAGTACACCGTGGCCGAGGCCGACCTGCCCGAGGAGACCAATCGGTTGGAGCGCGCCCTCATCGCCACGCGCCAGCAGATCCGCGAGGTGCAGGAAAAGGTCAACCAAGCCATGGGCGCGCAGGATGCGGGGATTTTCGACGCCCACCTGCTGGTGCTGGACGACCCGGTGCTCTTGGAGGAGGTGGTGCGGCTGGTGCAGCACGAGAAGGTGAATGTCGAGCACGCCTTTTCCGTGGTGACGGCCAAGTACCTGGCGACGCTGGAGGCGATCGAGGACGCCTACCTGCGGGAACGCATCGCCGATATCCGGGATGTGACCTCGCGGGTGATGCGCAACCTCCTCAGCGGCGATCAGCCTTCGGACCTGCACCAGATCCGGGAGCCGTCGATCCTGGTCGCGCACGACCTGACGCCCTCGCAGACG
>JAJXTA010000851.1 GCA_021784265.1 bacterium
GATCTTGGGGGCTCACCGCAGGCTCGAAGGCCAACGACTTCAGCCTCCAGCGCGGCGAAGCGCTGGTGGAGGCGCGCCAGGTCTTCGACGGTCTGGCGCTGCCAGCGCGTAAGCCAGACGACCCATACCACCGCGGCAATCGGCAGGGCCAGCAGCAAAAGAAACAAGAACTGGATCATAGGAGGAGGTCCGGGTTAGCCGGCGCGCACCAGGGCGCGCGGCCTGGGTTTGGGTTGCGGCGTTGCGACATTGGGTCCGATTGCCGAGGACCTTACCCTGCCTGCGGGTGAGGCGCGAATTGATAAAACAACGGCGCCCATCTACCCAATCAATACGGCCTAACCCGGGTGGCCATGGGCGCGCGTGGCGGTCGGTTGCGCCACAGGACAATTCCAAGGGGCGTACGCCCCAAGAAACCGTCCGGGCCAGGAGTCAGGCATGCGGGAGGACGGTTGGTGTGCCGTCGGACAATTCCCGGAGGCGTACGCCCCAGAGAGTTGTCCCGGGGCGGAGCCGGGGAGGGTTGGGTTGGGGAGGGAGCCCGCTCGTTAGCTCTTCCAGCCGAAGAGCTTGCGTTCCTTGATGATTTTGGCCACCTGCGGCGGCACCATCCCTTCCCAGGCGGCATCACCGCTCTTGATCCGGCGGAGGACGTCGTCGGAGAAGATAGGCAAGCAGTCGGGATGGATGTCGGCGAGGCCTTGGATAAAGTGTTTCTCCCGCAGGTAGGCGTAGAGGTGCTGGAGATGGGGGGCGACGGGCAGGTTGTCCAGGGTGATCAGGTTCCCCGTCGCGCGGTCGCGGAAGGGATAGACGTAGAGCCGGAGGGAGTTTTGGAAAAGGCGCCCGAACGACTCGAGGATGCCACCTTCCAGATCGGCGTAATACTTCTCGTCGAAGATCTCCTGGAGCGTGGGGACGCCGAGGACGATGCCGATCAGCTTTTTGGTGGAACCGAAGAGGTAGGCGGCCAAGCGGTGGAACTCGCCGTAGCTGGAAATGAGCACGGTGTGGCCCAACGAACCGAGCAAATCGACGCGATCCAGGAAGTCCTGGTGGTCAATCACGCCTCCCTCGGAGAGGTTCTTGAGCGTCATCTCCATGAGCACCACGAATAGCTCGCCCTGCACCTGCGGTTCGCGCGCGAACTGGGCGCGGGCGCACTCCAGCATGTCGGCCGAGGCGCGGGTGATGGGGCGGAAACGGCCGCGCTCGACGAGGATCGGCTTTTTGTGGAGCAGCTCGGAGGCCTGAACGACTTCGCCATTGGCGGTGAACATGGCGGCGTTGGTCAGGCCCTGCTGGACCAGTTGGAGGGCCATGAGCCGGTTATCCACCCCGGCGAAACCCGGGCCGGAGAATTTGATCATGTCCACCTCGACCCGGTCGCGGGAGAGGTTGTCGATCAGGGCGCGGATGAGGACCTCTGGCTGGCCGTGGAGGTGGAGGGCGGCAGAGACCAAGTTCACCCCCATGATCCCCAGCGCCTCCTGTTGCTGGACCGCCTCGCGGTCGAGCATTTGGACGTGAATGATGATCTCCGAGGGGGGGCCTTTGGGATGGACCTGGAAGCGCACGCCCATCCAGCCGTGGCCGGCGCCCGGCCGCAGGAAGCTGCGGGCCTGCACGGTATCGGCAAAGACAAAGAACCGGGTGGTCACCCCGCGCTTCTGCTCCAGCCGCTGCTGCTGCAGCTCGTACTCGTAGGTGAGCATGTTCTGGAGCCGCTCACGGCTAACATAGCGCTCGCACGGGCCGTAGATGGCGTCGCTGACCGTCATGTCGTAGGCCGAGATGCTCTTGGAGATGGTGCCGGCAGCGCCCCCAACCTGGAAGAACCAGCGGGCCACTTCCTGGCCCGCGCCGATCTCGGCGAAGACCCCGTATTTGGTCGGGTCCAAGTTGATCTGGAGGGCTTTGGCGTGGGTGCTGAGGATTTCGCGTTCCATGTGCGGCGGCGAGGGTAGGCGGGTTCGGTGACGGGGGCCAATCGCGGGCACGCCTGGGGGGCGAGGGAGCGCGCCCCAACAGCGGCGGTCCGCGCGGGCCGGGCTTACGGTTTACTGGTGATCTGGACCCACTCGACCCCTTGCGCGGCGGCGTACCGGGCGAAGGCCTTCTCGTTCTGGATCAAGACGGCTCGGACCACGCTGGAATCATCGGCGCGTCCCAGTTCCCCTTTGTGATCCGGGATCAGGTCCATGGTCTTGTGGGCGTAGGTGAGCGCGAATACCGCGCCACAAAACGCCACATACGGCAGGTCCTTGTAGGCCCCCTCGGCCGTGTCCTCGACCGCGTCGGCCAGGAATTGGAGTTGGTCCACCAAGTGCGGGAAATGCGGCGCGTTGATCTGCGTGAATTCCGCCTTCCAGAGGGGAATGTGGCGCAACACCTTCTCGACGACTGCCGGGGTGATCAGGGAGGCACCGTGGTTCACGAACGCAACGATTTCAGACATGCCCGGAGCTTACCAGAGTCGCGGGCCAAGTAAATCGGAAAACCCGTTAAGGCCCCGGTGGCGGAGAGGCCGGGCGCGGCCGCGGCGGGTCCGGGTGCGC
>JAJXTA010000030.1 GCA_021784265.1 bacterium
ACCGTCTGACCGGAGTATTGGTTGGTGCTGGTGATCACCAGCGGCCCCAGTCCGCTGAAGGCGCCGTTGCTCACCACGGTCAGCGTCAGCGGCGTGGTGACCGAACTGCCATCGCCCGTATCCACAATCTGAAGCGAAAAGACATTCGACCCGGCAACGGCCGGAATCCCGGCGATGAACACGCCGGCGGCGTTGGAGATCGCCAGGCCCGCCGGCAACGGTGGCGTGCTGCTGACGGTGAGCGAGGCCGTCCGCCGCGAGGTGTGAATGAAATACAGGAACGGCTGGTGCAACACCGCGACGGCGGTGGGGAGGGGACCGAAGGTGCCGCTATTGGTATCGTACGCCCCGGCCTGCAACGGAGGCAGTCCCGCATGCGGTCCACGATAGACCCAGAACTCGTGCTTCCGATCTTGGAACGTGAAGCTGGCGTAGTTGGTAAACGGCCCGCTGCTCGCCATGCCGGCGGTCCAGCCGACCGGCAGGTCCCCGGAGGTGGCCGCCGGTTCCTGGTCGTAATTCGTGGCGGTCGGGCCGCTCCCGGCGAGCGGCGCGGCCATCAACGGCAACGGCATCGGGGCCTGGAGCAGCGTCCCCGCTTCGATCACTTGATCGAACACGACGCCGGCCTCGGGCTTTTCGCGGCGGACATGGAAGACCTCCATCGCCGGCCGGTTGTCCGCCTCGGTATAGCTCAGCAACACGTACGGGGCCGACGAATAGCCGTTGGTGGTGGTCACGTTCAGGTCATCCCGCAAGGCGTACGCCTGGCCACCGAACAGCACCGCGTGCTCCTCGTTCGGATTGTAACCGGGCTGGGTGGGATCGTTCTGGTAATAAATGGAGCCTTGGGCCTGGAGGCTATTCAGCGGCCCGCTGCCCTGGTTGCTCGCCAGGATGATCTCGTCCGCGGCCGCCGGCCACTGGAGGGTATAGCGCCCGATGACCGCCGGCCAGTAGTTGGGCTGGAAGCCGTGGCTCACGTCGGCGTTGTCCGCGCGGAACCACCACACCTCCAGGAGATTCTGGCCGGGGATGGCGTTGACGGGAATGATGGCGCCTTGATTGGCCTTGGCGAAACCCACGACGAAGGGGTCCTGATAGGCCTGGGGGTCGAACGAAGTCCCGTTGGCCCGCACCAGATACCCTGCCCAGTAGTTGCTGGTGGCGCCCAACTCATTGGGTGGCGCCAGGATCCGGTCACCCACGTTGGCGGTGAGGTTCGTGACATACGGCGTCGCGGTCAGGTTGCTGAAGGCAAACATCCCGTTCGTCGGATTCCACCCAGTCAGGTTGGTCGCGACCGACGCCGTCAACAGGGCGTTGTTCTTGAGGCCGACGTCCAAGAGCGAGAACACCCGCTCGAAGGCGATCTGGTCCCCTACGGTAAACCGCAGCAAGGTCCGATGCGCCGGATAGTTCAGCTCCAGGAAAGTGTAAAAGGCGAAGGTGGGGGTCAGTTTGGCCCGCGGCTGATCCAGGGGGTCCTGGTAATCGATGGACGGAGCTTCGATCCCGGGCAACTGGACCGCCGTGAGCGCGGCTTCCGCTTCGGTGGCCACGAGCGGCCGCAGGTAGAAAGTGTACTGGGTGGGATCCGCGGGCCACACCAAGTGATACCGGTCGAACACGAACGGCCATTCCAGCCCCTGCACCCCGGTGATCAGCCAGTGGACGAGCAAGTCGTTCGGATTCGTCGTGGCGCGATCGGCCCAATAGATCGGACGGCTGCTCCCGCTCAGGCTCTGCTGGTAATAGAAGGTCTGACCCGGGGAGAGAATCGGGCTGGGGTAGAGCGCCGAGTCATCCTGCCCATCCTGATAGGCGGTCAGGCGCTCGCCGAGGTTGATGGTCACGTCCGTGGGCAACGGTTGCTTGAGGACATCGACGATCTCGAACCCGAGGAAGCGGCGGCTCACCCCATCGGAGTTCAACTCGCCTAGCAGCTCGACAAACACCCGGCCCTCGACATTATCGGCCAGGATCTGATGCCGGGTCTGGTCAAACCAGAGGGTGCGGGTCTCTTGAAACATGTTGGTGCCACTCACCGGCGGGACATAACTCGGGTCATAGTAGGGCACCGCGTTGCTGGGGAAGGCGTCGTTGAACACGACATGGACCGCACTCACCAGGGCCCCCGGCACGTCCACCGGATGGCCAGTGGACTGGAAGGAGCCCTCCGTCCAATACATTTGCTGCGGTCGTTTGACGGCGACGCCGGACACCAAATACTGGGCGGTGTAGAGCCGGTAGTAGTAGCCGGCGTCGCTCACGTAATTGGTGGGGTCCGGCGGCGTGGTACTGGTCGGGATCGCCTTTTCCCAGGTGATGCTGAGGACGCCGGGCTGGGTCGCGAACACCGCCTGGGCGTTGGGGCTCCAATAGTAGCGGGCCGTCGCGTAGTTGTTGGTCGTGTAGGGTTTGGCAAACCAGTAGCCGGTCGTGCCCGGCGGGAGCGGCTGGCCGTGCTCATCGGTTGTCGGCGGCGCGATCACGGCGCCGAAGAGATAGGAAATCTGCTGGCCCAAATAAGGAGCACCGACCTGGGCGGAGCGAAGCACCACCACCACCGGACTGCCGGGATTGCCATCGCTGGTCGCCCGCGGCCAATTCAAGCCGACGGCGTTGGCGGCAAAGCCGGTCCCGGGGATGAGGTTCGTGGCCCCTTGCACGGGCACGCCGCTCACGGCCAGGAACGCCTGGAATTGGTTGGTAGTGGGGAAGCCCGTGGCCAGGCGGCCGTCCGAGCCGTTGGTGGCCACACTCGAGAGCGGCACCCCGCGGTACGACTGCCAATTGAGGCCGAGCGGGAAGTTCGTGCCGACCAACATCCCCGGCTGGAAAAGCTGGAACGGTGGGGTCTGACCCCACGCGGCGGCCCACCCGGCGGCGGCCACCAGCAGGCACCCCGCCACCCAGCCGCCCCACCGGCGGAGGGGCGGCCTCCCGACGCCCGCGGCCCCGGAGCGCCTAGCCCAGCGCGAGACCCACGCGAGTCGTTTCATAGCGGTGGCGCCTCCTGGCGCGCCGGGGCGTGAGCCGGCGCGCGGCCGTGGTTCGCGCCCGCCGGCGGCCTCGTGCGCTGTCGTCCAATTGCTTGCATGCTATCCCTCGGAATCAGTTGCCGCTCCGCGGCGTCCACCGCGGCCAGCCGGTTCAGGGTTTGCCGGGAGCGCTCCCCTTCACGAGACCCTGGACCAACTGCCGCAGGTCATTCACCTCCCGCTTCAGGGTTTGGATTTCGCGTTCGTCGGTCTCCACTTTCTGGTTCAGCTCCTGGATCGCGGCAATCGAGACGGGAATCAACTGGGTGTAGCTCAGGCCCTTCATCCCGTGATGCTCCGACACCATCTCCGGGAACAGCGGCTCCACCTCCTGGGCGATGAGCCCGTAAACCTTGTGCGAGTTCGTGGAGGCGGTCTTCAGACGGTAGGCGACGGGCCGCAGTTTGAGCACCCGGTCGAGCGTGGGCGTCAGCGTGGTCACGTCGGTCTTCAGGCGCAGGTCCGAACCGGTGACCAGCCCCGAGCCGTCGGCGGGCATGGCGTAGTACGACCCGTCCTGATATTGAAAATAGAGATAGTAATTGTAGATGCCGGGAAGCGGGATGCCAAAGATCGAGGCCTGGACCCGCTCCGCGTACGCCGACCAGTGGATGCCCGAGCTTTGCTCTTGCAGCATGAGCTGTTGCCCCGCCGCCCCAATGACATGGAGATGAGCGCTGGGCGAGGTCGTGCCGATCCCGATACTGCCGGGCGTCACATTGATGTTGCCCGTGAGCGCCACATTGCTGAGGAATTCCGTGCCCGTATCGGTCATGCCCCGCAACGAGGTATTCCCTTGCACGGTCAGGCCCTGTTGCACCGTCTGGTTGCCTTGGAGGGAGAGGTCGCCTAGGATGGTCTGGGTGCCCGTAAACAAATTGCCGCCGGCTCGCCGCGCGATGTTCGCCGAAAGCTGGGTATCGGCCAAGGTACCCACGATATTGTTCACCGCCACGCTCACGTTGGTTAAGCCGCCCCCGTTGCCACCATAGCTCGTAGCCAGCAAGGGGCCGCTCACATTCAAGCCCGTGGCGGTAACAGTGCCGTTGACATCCAGCGCCGACGCGGGGGCAGCATTGCTCTTGTTGATGCCGATGTATGTGCCCAAGGACGTCACCAGCGGCTGCCCCGAACTCCCGATCAAGGTGTTGGCGTTGGCGGCCAAAAACGCATAGGGCGAGGCGACCAGACGCAGCCGGGGCTGGATCTCCGCGTCGGGATTCGAGAGGCCCCGCACGGTCAGCCCGATGTAGCGATCCGAGGCGTTCGGGCCGCTAAAAGTCATGGTCAGGTTGTTCGTCCAGAGTTCATTGTTGTAGGCGGCCCCTTGCCCCAGCATGACACTGAAATAGCCCCGATCGACCGTGACGGTCTGGATCTCGGTCCAGAGGGAGTTGGTGGTGCCCCCTGTGGGAACGGTGTAAATGCGAAAGACCACATCATAGTTGGTCGGCGCCGTGGCACCCAGCGCCAGACCGTTGACGTCGGTGAGAAACCCCTGGTAGCTGACCTGGCCGGGCGGGTTGGGGGTGGAAAGTTGGGCGCGCAGGCTCAGAGGAACGCCCGCCAGCGCCAGGAGCAGCGCCAGTCCCAACGCCCGGGCGCCCCGCCCTCCCAGCGGCAGGAGAGTGCGGTCGGTGGCGGGCCGGCCGGCCGGCCCGGCCGTGCGGAGATCAAGAGGAGCGTTCATGGTCGTGGTTTCCTTCCAGGTTCGGGTTGTCGCGGATAAGCGGTGCATGGGGGGTGGCGAACAGCGGCGTCACGGTTGGGAGAGGGTGGCGATGGGGCTGAGACGGGTGACGCTAAAGCTGCCAGTGACGTTAAAGGTGCGCGCGGCGGTGCCCAGCCCGTTCAAGCTGATCGTCTCCAGGTACGTGCCGCCGAAGCTTTGGCCGACCCGGGTGAGGCTGGCGAAATCGTTGCTGGGAGGGGCGATGTTGAGCGTGATCTGCCGGACGATGTCATAAGACTCGGCGCCGCGGGCCAACTCCTGGGTGAAGGTGGCGTTCAGGTTGTCATGGTCCGGATGGTAGGTGTGGAGGAAAGGATTCGAGGCCTGATCGTCGTAGGGGAGGATCACGGTGGTGGTGAGGGTGCCGCCCGGGAGGAAGCTGCCCGTGAAGGCCCACGGCGCGTTGGCGGCCGACCAGGGCAAGTCGGTCGCGCTAATCCGCCGGGCGGTATCCAGATGGGCGGGGTCCAGCAGCGTCTGGCTGGTGGCCACGACCACGTTGGAGCCCGCCCCCAGGCCGTAGAACACCCGCTGGAGGAGATAGGTGTTGGTCCCGTCGTTATGGAGGATCAAGCGCAAGGGGAACGACGACGCGACGGCGCCCAGATTCGTATTGAGGTTGGCGATCACGTAGTTGCCATTCGTGGAAACCACCGGGTTATTGTTCGGATCGCGTTGGTAGGTCTTAAGATAGTTGGCCACTTGGCTCACGCTGGCGCTGCCTACCCACAGGCCCGTGGTCGAGGCGACCTGGGCCGACACCGGCGCATCCACTTGGGCGAACCCGAAGGAGTCGGTAAACTCGAGCAGGCCCGCGAAGGTGGCGCCGGGCGCGCCGCTCGTCATCGCGTAGCGGTTGAGCCCCAAGACCACGACGATGTCCGACCCCGCGTGACCTTCGGGTTGCAGGACCCAGCTCTGGCTGCCGCCTAGACCCAGGGTGCTGTAAGCGTAGGTGAGGTTGGTCAGGTTGAGCGCCCCGCGGACCAAGAGCGGCGGCACATCGCTAATCGGCGGCTGCCCCGCGGGCGGCGTCGCTGAACCCAGGAGGCTCATGTTCACCGTCACGTTCGTGCCGGTCACGTTCCGCAGGTGAAAACTGTATTGGCTGACGGTGTCGCCGAAGCTGACGCCGGGCGCGCCGGAGAAAGAGACCTGAAAGGGTCCGAAGTACTCGTTGAAGACCGTGCCCGACCGCATCCAGAAGGCCTCGCCGCGCGTGACCGGGGTGGTGTGGTAGGCGAACACCCGGCTCGGGTTGATCGGGCTCAGGGGCCCGCCCTGGTACTGGTAAATCTCGGCCGTGCCTTGGAAGGCGGGGGCCAAGCTCAGAAAGGCGTCCCACGCCGGCGGAGTGTTGACCGGGGTGGGGAACCCGAGGAAGTTCAAGCCACTGGTCGTCCAAGCATAGAGCGGCGCGACCGGCTTGCCCAGGAGGTTCCAGGTAAAATTCGTGGTGGCCGAGGAGTGGACCAGATAGGCGCCGTTAGGGACGAGCACGGTGAGACTGTCGGCGATCCCCGTGCCAATCCGCCCCCACGTGGCCCATTGGCTGCCCGCCAAGGGAACTTCCGGGCTGGTCACGAACTGCCCCGTGCCCGGTGGTGGCTGCCAGAGCCAGAGCTGGTCGATGGGATTATTCACATCCTGGCCGACCATCTGGTCCAGCGTTTGGTAGGAAGCATCCACGTGGAGGTAGATGGCCGTCCAACCGGGCTTGACGAGGATCGGCTGGGTTTGCCATTGGGCCCAGCCGCTGGCGGCCAGCAGCCACGGCAGGCTGGCGCCCAGGGCCGCCCAGGCCCGCGGTCGCCGGGATCGCCGCGCGCAAAAGGAGGAACCAGAACTCATGGCTTGCGATAGAGATACCAGGTGGGCTGGGGGTTGAGCTGCTGCAAGCCGGCCAAGGGAGTGCCGTTGGCCAGCCCGGCGAACAGAATCAGGGCCGTCCCCGACCAGACGGCGGTGGCCCCGCTCCGAGCCAGGGGATTGCCCGTGCCACTCAGGGGCCGCCACGTGTCCGTCGCGGGATTGTAGGCCGCCCCGTCGCCGGCGGTTCCCGTGCCCGTTTCGCCGCCGAAGATCAGCAGCTCCTGCCCGCTCCAGATCGCGGCTTGGGCGCTGCGCCCGCTGGGGGCGTTGGTGGCGGAGAGGGTGGACCACGAATCGCCGCCGGGGTCGTAGGCGGCGCCGTCCGCCAACGCCACGCCCCCGCTAACCCCGCCCCACACCAGCATCCGTTGCCCGGTCCAGACGGCGGTGTGGCCGGCGCGCCCGGCGGGGGCGTTGACCAAGCTGGTCGCTTGCCACGCGGTGGGCAGGCCGTTCGTGTCGCAGAGGAGCTGCGCGCCGTTGTTGACGGCGCCTAACTGGTTCTGGCCGCCCCAGATGAGGACGCGCGTGCCCGTCCACACCGCGGTGGCGCCGGTAACGGGTGCTGGGGGGTTGGAGAGGGTCAAGGTGGTCCACTGGTCGGCCACCGGATCGTACAACGCCCCGTCGTTCAGCAGGCCGCTGTTATTCTGGCCGCCCCAGATTAGCATCCGGCTGCCGGTCCAGACGGCAATATGCCCGAGGCGCCCCGCCGGCGCGCCGACGGTGGTGGTGGCGCTCCAGAGCTGGTTCGAAGGGTTGTAGCGCCCCCCGCTGGCGGCGTAAACCCCGGAGGCCAAGCCGCCCCAGAGGATCATCTGCTGCCCGCTCCAGACGGCGGTGTGCTGATCACGTGCCGCCGGCGGGTTCAGCGTCGAGAGGGCTTGCCACTGGTCGAGGTCGGGGCGATAGCTCCCGCCCGAGCCGGAATCGAAACCGGAGCCGAGGGTGCCACCCCAGACCAGGAGCTGCTGGCCGGTCCAGACGCCGGCTTGGCGCGAGCGGGCGGAAGGGGCCCCGGCGGCCGCGCTGGTGGTCCAGCCCGGCGCGGCGAGCGTCGAGAAGAGCTGGAGCCCTTGGGCGGCCAGGGTCGGGTCCGGTGCCAGGGTCGAGGCGGCGGTGAGCCCGGGGGGGATCGCGCCGGCCAGTTGGTTCGAGAGGGCGCCGACCTGGGTGGCGAGGGTGGCGAGCTGCGCCCCCAAGCCGTTGAGCTGCCCCACCAGCGGAGTGGCCAGTTGGTTGGAGGTCACGGCTCCCGGGGCCACCGCCGCCGCCATGAAGGCGTAGCCCACCGTCACCAGCCGCTGGTCGGGCGCCAGCAGCTCGAAGCCATGCGCGCCGTCGTTGAACCACACGCGCAGGCGCACGTCGCTGTTGGTGAAGACGCCGGCCGGCACGGCGCTCATGTTCGCCAGCGTGGCATCCCCGAGCGCCACGCTGTAGAGGCCTTTGTTCACCGGCAGCGCCACCGCCGCCGCGGGCGCCCCCCCGGCGACGCTGGTGCCATCATTGCTCCAGTAGCTGGCCGTGCCCGTGGGGTCCACCAGGGCGAATTTGAAGGCGCCGGCGCCGGTGAAATTCGTGCCGGCCACCGTGACGCGGCCCTGATAGTTGAGGAGTCCCGGCACGGGAGCCTGCCCCCGCGCCAGTCCGGCCAACACCAGCCCCGCGAGCGCGAGCACCGCGCCGCTCCACTCTCTATTCACCAGCATCATTAATGCCGCCCACTATAGCCTCTAATAATATTAGGCGCCGCGGGCGCGGCGCTGTGGTTTGGTTTGGTTTGCGACCCATCCGGCCTTGCCCCCGCCCGGCGTCACCCGGGGCGGGCGGCAACCCACAACCGCGCGAGCCGCCGCTCCGCCGCCCGCGAGGCCGCGGACCCAAGGAGCACCGGCTCAAGGGGGGTCAGCGTAGCCCACCCGGCGGAAAAAGCAAGATGGAATTTATGAAAAGCATCGAAATAAGTTATAATCAGCCTCCCCGGGGGAACCGCCCCCTCCGGCTCATGCCCGGCCCCCGCCCGCCGCCGCGCCCGCGCGCCGCCTATTGCAGGAGGCGCAAATACCGCCCCAGCCAGTACGGCAGCAGGAACTCGTCTCCGGCCAGTTCGGTGAGCCCGCCGTTGCCCCCGTCCAAGGTGAACGGGTTGCCGTTCCAGCGCATGGTGGGGCGTTCGTCCGGGGCCAGCAGTTGCTCGGACTGGCGCTTGCGGAAGTTGTCCGGCAGCCGGGTGAGGTCCCGCCGGGCGGAGTTGACGATGGTCCAGTCCGTCAGGTCCAGGGGATAACGTTGGAGGGTCCAAAGGGCCCCCTCGAGGTCGAAGACCGGGGCGCCGGTCATGGCGTAAATAAAATCCCAGAGGGGACAGCGCTCGGGGGCCTCGATTTCCCACCGGTCGCGGATGGCGGCGGCAAAGTCGCGGCGGAGCTGCGGGGTGAGCGCGTAGCGGTAGAGGGTCCAGTCGTTGATGAAGGCCAGCAAGTCGTCCGAATGGTTCCATTCGCTGCCCATGTCGTTGCCTTGATAGACATAGCCGGAGGTGAAGCGGATATTGCGGAGGGTGTTGGTGATATTGCGCAGGTAGCCGTAACGGTCCAGGAGCTCGAGCGCTTGCCGGCGATAGGCTTCCTTGCCGGTCACCCGGTAGCCAAACTGGAGGAAGGCGACGATCTCGGCGCTGTTGAGCCGGCGGTCCTCGATGGTGGGCGGGTAACGGTTGACGTACTCGGGGTTCCAGCGTCCCCAGAGGGTCGGCTTGCCGTCCACGTCCACCAGGTACAAATCGTGGCGGACGATGTGGCCGAGCATCCGGTCGTAATCGGTGGCGATGCGTTCCCGCTCGGCCGGGGTGCGCGCGGTGGTCTCCAGCAGGACCGCGTAGGCGAAGGTCTGGGCCGTGATCTCGTCGCTGCTGGTGTGGCCTTTCCATTCCCAGTTGGGGTCGGGGGCGACCCGCCAGCGCTCCGGATCGGAGACTTTGAAGCCGCGGCGCTCGAAGGTGCGCGCGGGGAAGCCGTCGAGGCCATTGATGGTCTGGAGGCGTTCCAAGGCGTCAAAGGTCTCCCAGGCGTTGGCCCGGGCCTCTTCCTCCCCGGTGACGGCGTAGCGGAAGGCCTGGCTGGCCAGGTAATAGCTGCTCCAACTGCCGTCATTGTCGGTGTCGATCATTTCGGCGCTGGCGATGTCCCCCGGTTGGCGCAACCGCAGTTCCGCGCAGAGGCCGTAGCGGATGTGGCGTTGGCGGACCTTCTGGTCGTAATAGGCGGCCTTCTGCGCCAGGGTCATCGCGCGGAACTCGATCTTGTTCAACCCCGCGCGGGTGAGCACATAGAGGTCGCCGTTGGCCCCCGGGTGGAGGTCCACCACCGTGTCGTCATCCAGCCAGCGGCGCGAGGCGAAGTAGCGGAACTGGCCGCGGCCGAACTCGGCGAAGACCCCGCGGGTGGTGCCGGCCCAGAGGCCGTTGGCGGTGGCGGCCAGGCACGTGATGTCGGTGGCGGGCAGGCGGGTCTGGAGGGGAATGTTGGACTGGCCGCTGACCAAGTCCACCCCGTAATAGCCGGCGTGCGTCCCCACCCACGCCTGGGTGCCACGAAAGGCCAGCGCCGTCAGCCCGGTCCCGCGCAGGAACAGTCCAATCCGCGGCCACGCCACCCGATAAACCGCGTTCGTGGTGAGCACGAAAAACTCGTTCCCCCAGGCGTAGAGCCGCTCATCGGCCCGGGGGATGGCAAAGGGGACCACAGTGAGTTGGCCGCCGCCGTAGAAGGCCAGGTTGGTGGCCCCACTGAGCAACACCGTACCGTCGGCGGCCAGCGCGAAGTGCCGGTAAACGCCGGCGGGCAGCCGGGCGAAGGGGACGCCGGCGTGCGCGTTGGAGAGCATCTCGTCATCGAACAAGTAGTAGAGGTTGCCGCCCAACAAAGTGATGTCGCGGGCCAGCCTGCCTGCCAGGGGGCGAAAGCTCAGGTCCAGGGCCAGGCGGTGGTCGAAGAGCCGCGCCACGCCTTTGTCCGTCAGCACGTAGGCGACGCCGTTGTGGTCCAAGGCCAGACGCTGGAACCCCGTTCCCTGGAGTTCCGGGGCGAGTTCGGTGCGCACGGCCACCGCCTGTTTGAAGGGCGTATCGGGGACGGCGGCGATGACCCGGACGACGACCAACGCCGACAACATGAGGCAGGCACACTTCATGGTTCCATAACAAATCACGTTTCCCCGCCTAGGAAAAGCCGCAAGTGGCCGGCCGCGGGCGCGAGGTTTGGAGGCCAGCGTCTTCGCCCCGGCGGCGGGACCAGCCGCGCCCGGCGCGGCGCTCCGGCCGGTTTAGCCGGCGCTGGCTTCGGGACTCGAGGCCGCCGCCGCCGCCGCGCTCGCGCCCTGCCCCTCGAGATAGCGCCAAGCCAGCAGCCCGGCCACGAGCGAGATGGCCGCCGCCGCGAAATAGGGTGAATGGGGATGCACGGCGTAGAGCCCCGTCGCTAACACGGGGGCCAGCACCCGCGCCAGGGTCCCGGCGCTTTGGGCCACCCCCAGCGTCGCCCCTTGCTCCTCGGCGGGGGAATGGATGGAAATCATTCCCAGGGTGGGCGGACGGTTCAGGGCCGAGGCGACCGAAAAAAGGCCCAAGGTAACCAGGAGCCCGGCCAGCCCGAGGAACCGGTGCCCCCACGACGCCGCGCTGGCCGCCGAGGCTGGCCCGAACAAGTAGGAGCCCAAATCAAAGCCCGGCGCGTACGGCAGCAAGGCCAAACTCACCGCCACCAAGAGCAAACTCCCGACGATCAGCCGTGGTTCGCCCAGACGCTTGACCAGCCGCCCGATCGTGCCGCCCTGGATCAGCGCCGAGACCAGC
>JAJXTA010000852.1 GCA_021784265.1 bacterium
GCCAGGCGCGCAACCGGCCGCCGGCACCGCCCCCACGGCGGCGGAGCTGTTGGCCGACGAGGGCGCCACCAAGAAGATCGTCCGCGCCAAGAGCGCGAAGAACATCGCCTCAGGAGTGGCCCATGTGCTAGCCACCTTCAACAACACGCAGGTCGCCATCACCGATGCCCAGGGCAATACCATCGCTTGGTCGAGCGCGGGGAAGGTCGGTTTTAAGGGCTCGCGCAAGAGCACGGCGTTCGCCGCCCAACAGGTGGCGCAAGACGCCGCCCGGCAGGCCATGTCCCACGGCATGCGCGAGGTGGAGGTCCAAGTCAGCGGGCCCGGCTCGGGCCGGGAGTCGGCCATCCGCGCCTTTCAAGCCATTGGGTTGGAGGTCACCGTGATCAAGGACGTGACCCCGATTCCGCATAACGGGTGTCGGCCCCGGAAGAAGCGCCGCGTCTAGCCCTCCAACCTTAAGCATTCTCCTTTTTCTCTCACTATGGCTCGTTACACTGGACCGCGCGTTCGCGTCAGCCGCCGTTTCGGCGTGCCAATCTTTGGACCTAGCAAATACCTCGAGCGCCGCAATTACGGCCCTGGGGTTCATGGCCCCAAGAGCCGGCGCAAGACCACCGACTACGGCCAGGGGCTGCTGGAGAAGCAGAAACTCCGCTATTACTACGGCTTGTTGGAGCGGCAATTCCGCGGGGTCTATCAGCGCGCCTTGCATAAGCGGGGTGTCACCGGCGCTACGATGCTCCAGATCCTCGAGACCCGCCTGGACAGTGTGGTGTATCACTTGGGCTTCAGCACCACGCGCGCCGCCGCCCGCCAGATGGTCACCCACGGACACATCAAGGTGAACGGACGGAAGGTGAGCATCCCCTCCTACGCGACCAAGCCCAACGACGTGGTCGAAGCCAAAAGCAGCACCGTCTCCCGGCAGATGGCGACGAAGAACCTGGAGGCTGCCGCCAGCCGGGCGGTGCCCGACTGGATCAGCCTGAACAAAGAGGCCCTGCGAGGGACGGTCATGCGCCTGCCCACGCGCGAGGACATTCAGCCCATCGCCAATGAGCAGGCCGTGGTCGAGTTTTATTCCCGCTAACCAACCCGCTCCCGCCGGGGGAGCTAACGCAATTATACGGGCGGGCGCCCCGGCGGGAATCCCGGGCGCCAGCCAGCTTAAAATTGCCCTCATCTAACCTATGCCAGTACGTCTAGGCCGATTCGAAATGCCCAAGCGGTTGACCCGCGAGGATTCGACCGCCACCCCCACCTACACCAAGTTCGTCGCCGAGCCGTTCGAGACGGGCTATGGCCACACCGTCGGCAACTCGTTGCGCCGGGTGCTGCTTTCCTCCCTGGAGGGAGCGGCCGTCACGTCCCTCAAGATCGACGGGGCGATGCACGAGTTCACCACCATCGAAGGAGTGGTCGAAGATGTGACCGATGTGGTGTTGAACCTGAAGAAGATCAAGTTCAAGGCCCACTCCCGCGATCCGCAACTTCTCCTGCTTTCCGTCAACAAGGAAGGCCCGGTGACTGCCGCCGACATCCAGTTGAACCAGAACGTCGAGCTGGTCAACCCCGAGCAGCTCATCTGCACCCTGGACAAGAAGAAGAAGTTCGACATGGAGCTGGAGGTCAAGGTCGGCCGCGGCTTCTGCCTGGGCGACGAGAACAAGAAACCCGATCAGCCGATCGGCGTCATCGCCATCGACTCCCTCTTTTCGCCCGTGACCCGGGTGCGGTACAGTGTCGAGAGCGCCCGCGTCGGCCAGCGCACGGATTACGACCGCCTCTTGCTGGAGATCTGGACGGATGGCCGGATCTCGCCCGACGACGCCCTGGTGCAGGCTTCGGCGATCTTGCAGCATCACTTGGATGTGTTCGTCGGCTACGACAAGAACGCCGTCGAATTCGAAGAAGTGGTCGATACCCAGGACGAGGAGCGGCTGCGCATGCGCAAGCTGCTCAACATGAGCGTCAATGAGATCGAGTTGAGCGTGCGCGCGGCCAACTGCCTGAACAACGCCAACATCACCACCGTCGGCCAACTGGCCTTGAAAACGGAGCAAGAGATGCTCAAGTACCGCAACTTCGGCAAGAAGTCGCTCAACGAGATCAAGGAGAAACTGGCCGGCTTGGGCTTGACCCTGGGCATGAACATCGACCCGTCGCTGCTCGAACCGCCCAAGGAAGAGGCCAAGAAGGCCTGAGCCGGGGTTTGTCTTTATGCGTCATCTCAAACGTACCGCTAAACTGGGCCGCACCGGGCAGCATCGGAACGCGATGCTTGCCAACTTGGTTTGCAGCCTGATCCGGCACCGCCGGGTCACCACCACCCTGGCCAAGGCCAAGGCCGCCCGTTCGGTGGCCGAGAAGATGGTGACCCTGGCCAAACGCGGGACGCTGCATGCCCGGCGCTTGGCGGCCGCCCGCTTGCACGAGCCCGCGGCCGTGCGGACGCTCTTCAACGAAATCGCCCCCGTGCAGCAAGAGCGCCGGGGCGGCTACACCCGCATCGTTAAGCTCCAGCAACTGCAAGGGGTGGCGGCGGCCCT
>JAJXTA010000853.1 GCA_021784265.1 bacterium
CAAAAAGGCACAAAAGACGCAAAACGAAGTGGGAGGCTGAGGGAGCCGCAAAAAGGCACAAAAGACGCAAAAGGGAGAGGGAGGCCGAAGGGCGGCCGCGAAAGAGCGCAACGAACGCGGGAGAGAGCCAGAGGCGGGCCGCAAAGAGGCACAGGAACCGTAAAGAAGGCAACAAGGGAACAGGAGGGGAGCCGCAAAAAGGCGCAAAAGGCGCAAAAGGAAGTGGGAGGCCGAAGGGCGGCCGCGAAAAGGCACAGGAACCGCCAAGAAGGCAGCAAGGGAAACGGAGCGGAGCCGCAAGGAGGCACAAAAGGCGCAAAAGGAAGTGGGAGGCTGAGGGAGCCGCAAAAAGGCGCAAAAGACGCAAAAGGGAGAGGGAGACTGAAGGGCGGCCGCAAAGTGACGGAGGGGTAGGGGCTCTCTGTAAGAGCAGGGTGTGCGGGGAGACGGCCGTACGGCCGCGGCAGGGGTTGACGAACTCTGGAGCCGCGACCTCTGTTCCGTAGCGGCCTTGGCGGTGTTGGCGTGCGCCGTCTGGGGGTCGGCGGCGCAAAAAACCGCAATGGAGGCAATGGAGCCAACCCAGCCTTAGGACCTCGGACAGTTGTGTGCGACGCTCGCGTTCGCGGGGCGGATCGGGAGTCCGCCCCAGACGGAACCGATGAGATGAAGTCGAGCGAAGCGCAGAGGTGAACGCATGAACGGAGAAGCGAATTGGGGGACGGCGGCGGCGCGGTGGCTGCGCCGGGCGTGGGGCCGGCCAGCCGCCGCTCGGCCGCAACCCCGGCCCGCGCTGGTAAACCATCGGATTACGCCGCTCTCGTTGCTGCCCCAGTTGCAGGCCGCGAACCGGTGGCGCAGCCAGTACAATCCCCTCCGCGGCTTGGACCTCCCGCGCGCCGCCAGCTTGTTGGAGGCGGGCGAACGCGGGGATTACGGGGAACTCCAGTGGACCTATCGCCTGATCGAGAAGCGGGACCCGACGCTCTGCGCCTTGCTGGCCCGCTACGACGGCGGCCTGTTGAAGCTCGATTGGACCGTCAAAACGGTCTCCGGGCCGGGACAGAACGGGGTTGGCCTGGGGCGGGCGGGTCAGTTCGCCGGCCCGGCCGGCGCCTCGGCGGGCGACGCCCAGGCGCAGGCAGCCGTCCTCCGCGAGGCCTACGGGCGCTTGGATAACCTCCGCCAAGCTCTCCAATTCCTGGTTTCGGCCCGCTTCCGCGGCTTCGCGCATCTGGAGAAGTGGTTTGATCCCGCCGGGCGCATCCGCCACCTCGAACCGGTGCCGCAGTGGCATTGGCAGCGGGACGGTTTGGGCGGGCCCTGGCGTTACGCCCCCGCGGGTTGGGGCCGGGGGGAGAGCGGGACGGTGCCGGTGACGGCGGACCGGTTTGTGATCCGAGAGGTCGAACGGCCCATCGACGAGATCGCCCTGCTGGTGCATGTGCGGCGCAACCTCTGCCAGAAGGACTGGGACACGTTCGTCGAGCTCTACGGGGTGCCGGCGATCTTCCTCATCGGGCCGGTCGGCGCCAGCCAGGAGGTCGAGGATGCGCTGGCGGCCAAGGCCGAGGAGGTGATCGGGAATTACCGCGGTTATCTGCCGGCGGGGAGCCAGTTGGCGAGCGTGCCGGTCACGGCCCGCGGGGTGAATCCGTTTCGGACCTACCTGCGGTCGTTGGACGAGAACCTGGTGTTGGCGGCGACGGGGGGCAAGCTCAGCGTCCTCTCCGAGCCCGGCGTGGGCCAACAGGCGGGCCTGGTGCATTGGGCGGTCTGGCGGGAGATCATGCAGGCCGAGGCGCTGCTGGTGAGCGAGGTGTTGCAGCAGCAGTTCGACGCCCCGCTGTTGGCGCAGGCCTTTCCTGGCGCGCCGATTCTGGCTTACTTCGAGCTCTGCGCCACCGCGGAGACGGACGTGGCGGCGGTGTGTCAACAAGCCCTCACCTTGAGCCAGGCGGGCTACCAGATCGGGGCGGCGGAGCTGAGCGAAAAAACCGGTTACACGCTCACCGCGCGAGCGGGGGCGAAGGAGGCCGCATGACCACGCCAATGGCGACCGCGGCGACAGCACCGGCGCGCACCGCGCCCGACGGGTTCGAGGGCCGGGACGGCACCGGGTCGGCGAAGTTGGCCCCGGTGCGGAATCGCGTCACCGACGGCCAGTTCGACCTGCCGGTTGACCGCTGGTATCAGCTCGCCCCGCGCGGGGAGTTTGGACACCCGGAAAGCGGCGTGACGCAGGTGATCGACGAGCGCGCGATTTGCGAGATGGTCCGCCGGTTCCCCGCCGACCTCCAGAGCGGCGCCGTGGCCGGTCTCCTGGTGGATTACGATCATTTCTCCTATCAAAGCGACAAATCCAGCGAAGCCGCGGGTTGGGTCGTCGCGCTCGAGGGCCGGGCGGATGGCTTGTGGGGCCAGATCCGCTGGACCCCCGAGGGTGAAGCGGCCGTGCGGCACGGGCGCTACCGGTTTCTGAGCCCGGTCTGGCTGCGGGCGGATTGCGAGACGATCTTCGCTCCGGCCAGCGGCGGCCCCGGGACGCGG
>JAJXTA010000854.1 GCA_021784265.1 bacterium
TGCATTTCGGCCTGGCTCCAACCGATGAGCCGCTCCGCCGCCTGGTTGGCGAACTGCACCTGGCCCTTGAGATCCACCACGACGATGGCATCGCGGGCCATCGCGATGAGTTCGGCTCGCTCGCGGCTCTGGTCCTCGACCCGCTTGCGTTCGGTCACGTCGCGCGAGATCCCGACCAAACCGCAGATGCGGCCGGTGGCGTCGCGGATGGGCACTTTGGTGGTCGAGACCCACCGCCACTGACCGTCGGTCCGTTGGAGTTTCTCCAACTTGTCCACCAGCGGCTGGCCGGTGCTGAGGATGCGTGAGTCGTCGGCCATCGGCCCCTGGGCGTGGTCGCGGTTGAGGAAATCCAGGTCGGTCTTGCCCAGCGCCTCGCGGGGGCTGGACAAGCCCAGCAGGCGGGCTTGGGCCAGGTTGATGCGGGTATAACGGCTCTGGGTATCCTTGAAGTAGATGGTGTCGGGGACATTGTCCATCAGCGCCTGGAGCAGCTTGCGTTCAATCGACAGAGTCTCGTCGGCATGCTTCCGCTCGAGGGCGGCGGCCAGGACGTTGGCGACGCCGCGCAAGAAGTGGATATCCTCCTGCGTGAAGGGCCGGGGGGCGGTGTTGAGGGCGCTGAGGACCCCGAAAGGATGCCGGCGGCCCGCGATGGGCACGCAGGTGCCGCTGACGACCTCGTGCTCCAGCAACAACGGCGGGCTCCGGAAGCGGGTTTCTTTGCGCAGGTCTTCCACCACCACTGGTCCGCCGCCGGCGAGGGCGTGGCCGACCGGGCAATCGGGTTCCGCCGCCAGCGCCGCCGTGCCGATGGCCCCGTCCTGCCACCCGATCCCAGCACGGAGCCGCAGGGCGCGGGGTTCGGGGAGGAGCTCCCAGAGGCCCACGCGATCCAATTCGAGCGTCTCGGCGACCGCCGCGGCGGCTTTGTCCATGAGCGTGCGCAGGTCCGCCCCCGCCAGCGCCAGGTGGCCGAGCTGCGCCACCGCGGCCTGCTGGCACACCCGCTGGCGTTCGAAGGCCTCGGCTTTGACCCGGGCTTCCACCAGGCGGCGCTTCTCGAGGGCCGCCTCGACGGCCAGCGGCAGGCGCTGGAGGTGGTGGGGGCTCTTGATCACGTAATCCACCGCCCCGCGCTTCATCGCCTCGACGGCGAGCTGTTCGGAGGAACTCGCGCTGACGATGATGACCGGTAGGAGCGGATCACGCGCCTGCACCAACGCCAGGAGGCCCAAGCCATCCAGGCCCGGTAAATGGTAGTCGCTCAACACCAAGTCATAGGCGCCGTCGGCCAAACAGGCCTCGGTGGTCGCCCGTGAATCGGCGGCCACGATGTTGAAGCGTCCCGCCTCCGGACGGAGCGCTTCCTCGATCAGCTTCCGACCGACGGGGGAGTCATCGATGAGGAGGAGCCGCGAAGGCGAAGACATGGGGTGCGACGGAGGCGAGGGCGGATCGGGGCTCAGCGCTGCGAGCCAGGGGCCAAGCCCCAGCCAGCGCGGAATCGTCCGCCGCCTGCCTGCCGTCCGTGGAGTATGACAGGGTACATGCCCAAGGTCGTGGAGTGACGGTCATGGCCCGCCAACCCCGTAACGCGGCCGCGCGCACGCCCGTTCGAGGCGCGCCCGAGGCTCGATGTTCCTATCGGCATCGGCAGGGCGGACTTTAGTCCCTTCGCGAGCACGTCTCCGCTCCGGCCCGAGGCCGGTGCGGCGCCAGGCGACGAGGGGAGCACCTAGGGATGGTGATCCCCGGGGTGCTGGTGGGTTGCTCGCCGAGCCGTTTCGGTGTAAATTGGGCTCCGAGGGTGAACGCGACCGGACGGGGACCAGACCTTTCCGGGTTCGGTTGGGCTGAAGGAGTATCATCCCGTCCCCGTCCTTGAGTTTGCCTCCCCGTGGCCGGGGGGGCGTTGTTACTCATCGGCTGTTGAGACGGCTGCTAAACTTTTGCGCATGGTGAAAAGCGAGCTGCGAGTAAAGAGCTTTCAAGCGGCCTTCGGGCTGGCGGTGAGAGCCCGGCGGGCCCAACTGGGGATTACCCAGGAGGAGTTGGGCTTCCGCGCTGAGTTGCATCGCACCTACGTGGCCGGAATCGAGCGCGGCGCGCGCAACCCGTCCCTCGAGAGCATCCGCCGCTTGGCCCAGGCGCTGGAGGTTTCGCTCGGGAACCTGTTTGAGGCCCTCCGGGATCATGGGCCCGCCACCTCGGCGGCACTCCCGGGAGCCGCCACCGGCGCCGCGTCGGCCGCGTCGGCCGCCTCGATTCTGCTGGTCGAGGACGATCTCTTGGACGTCGAGCTGACGCTGGAGGCGTTCAAGGAGGCGGGGCTCACCAACCGGGTCCACGTGGCGCGGGACGGGGCGGCGGCCTTGGATTACCTGTTTGGCGCCAGTGACGCCGACGGCCTGACCGTTAACCCGCCCCGGCTAATTCTGCTCGATCTTGGTTTGCCGAAAGTGACCGGGCTCGAGGTCTTGCGGCGACTCAAGAGTGATCCACGTACTCGCTCGCTGCCGGTCGTCGTCCTTACCGGCTCCGAGCGG
>JAJXTA010000855.1 GCA_021784265.1 bacterium
CGCTCCGGCCACTGGTTTCTCCGTGAGCGTTAGCTCCTCGGCTGGGTCAAGACTTGGACGAGCGGTGCGCGTTAACCTCAGCACGCCAAGGCGTTGCGGCCCGTCGGTTCGCGTGTTCGCTACCGGCCGCTTTGTCATCCGGCGCAGCGTCCCTAGGCTGCGGTTGCTCCTCACTACCTCGTTTGCGGAAAACCCGGGCCGGACCGTGACTATAAACGAGAATGTAACGCGCGGCCAGATAGCGCCGCCATTGCTCATTCTGGCCAACGCGGCCGCGACTTAGGGCGATAACATCCGGCTGGTAATGCGCGACGTAGTTCAGCACCTCCTGGTCCGTGATCAAACCCGCTGCCCAGCGCTTTTGCGGGATGATGCAGACTTCCGGCGGCACGCACGCCGCGGCGAGAAACGCGGCCATCGGGTCATCCACGTAAGCCCATTCCTTTGTCCGGTGATACCGACGGATGGCGTCCTCGACGCCGCTGGTCGGGGTCAGGACAGTGTGGTCTAGCTCGTCGACCTCGTCGCAAAAGCCAACGGCGGCTTCACTAACCACACCCGCCGCAGCCAGAGCCACGCCCATGATGCCCACCCCGAGCGCTGGCCACCAGGAGGTGTCCCTTTGGCGCATGCGCCCGATGCAGAACGCCACCGCTGCCGGCAACCCAACCGCACACAACCAAGCGCAAGGGATCGAGAAGTGGATGTCGTAGTACCACCAGTAGGGCCGCTCGACAGAATGCACCAAGAGGCTGGTCGCCAGGGCCACGGCGGGGAAGCGCAAGAGCCACGAGCGGCTCGCCAGCACCACCAGCGCGATCGCCAATCCGACGATCATGTTAATCCTGTAGTCTGGGGCCAGCTCAGCCCACATCACGCCAGTCGGTGCGGGAAAGTACCGATAGGTTGCCCGTGAGAAGTGCGAAGCCCAAAGCGCGCCAGGCGTCGGGCTCGGTAAGACCAGGTAGAGCAGCGCCCAAAAGCCGCTCACACCCGCGACGTACCAAACCACACCTTGCCCCCACCCCAGGGGGCGGCCCGGCCGCATCGGACCGCCCTTCGGCCTGAAAAACAGGGAAGCGAGAGCGGGCAGGAGAAGCATAGCGGTCAGTTTCATCTGAAGGGCAATGGCGAACAGCGCGGCGGACACCCAGGGGCGCACCGCGGAACCACGGGCCCACCCTTGTCGCGGTTCCCCCGTGGGACCGTCCCGGGCGCCAGCCAGGGTCTCCGCCGCAAGCAGAGCGAACGCCATCGCTGGCAGCTCGATCATGCCGGAAGCGCTGAGATCCAGAAAATGCGGCGAGCAGATCAGAAGGCTGCTCGCCGCCAACGCGCCTGCTGGTCCCGCCTCACGTCGTACCAAGCGGTAGAAACTCCAGAGGAACAGCGACGCAATCCCAACGGCCACCAACCGCCCCACCGCGGGTGTCGTCCCGCCAAGGCGGAAGGCCAGCGCCACCAACTCGGTGAAGAGGGGCGGTTGGTCCGTCCAGAAGCTACCGCCGGGCGGATATCCCTGGATGAGCATGAAGGCTTTCAGGAATTCATAACCTTCATCGCCTCCAAACGGTGACTGGAGCGCCGGCAGCGTCCCCAACACCACCAGGCTCGACACCGGCACGAGCGCCTCGAGCGCCAAGCGCAGCCCGCTCCAGCCTCGGGAGATGGGATTCCGTTTCAACCGGAGCTCTGGACCTGGCCAGGTGAACTCTCCGGTGACCGCCGAGCCGCGGGCGTGCCCGGATCGCTGTCCCCAACAATCGCACAGACCAGGCTCCCAGCGATAAGGTACGCAATGATACAACAGAGCAGCACCTCCACGGTGCGGGCTGACAGCGGCAGGTGTTGCGTGACGGTGCCCAGACAGGGACACGGGGCCCCGGCGTGGAGCAACTTGGCCAGGACTCGGTACAGCAGAAAGTTACCACCGCACCACGCCGCCAGCCAGTAGGCGCGCTGGCCGCTCCGTGACCCCAGCATCACCAACCCGATGGCCGCTTCCAGTCCACCAACGCCCACCATCAACGAGCGGTTGGTGATGCCAAAAACCGGATCCCGTAATGCCAGGATTGCCGCCGAGCCGAACCAGGCCAGCAGTTTGGCGACCCCGGTCAGAAGCAACAGGCTGCCGGCCGATTTCGCGAACCAGCACCGAAGGGTATCCGCCACAGTACAGTATCCTTTCATATGCTTCTTTGGTTCTTCCGGGATTTGCTGGGGATTCTTCATTGAGGTTTACGGCTGGCTGGCCCCAACACCGCTGGGAAACGGCCCTGTTGGCGGGCGAGTCCGTTACCTGCCTGCCGGCAGGCAGGCGCGTGGCGACCGGCGGCGCGGCGAGCGGGGGCTCGGACCGGCCCGCGCCGCCGCTCGCCCGCCAATAGGGCCTCCGCCAGGGGTGTATCCCCTTCCCGCCAATGAAAACTCCCCAGACAATGTCTGAAGAGCCGCTTCTTTCAACCATCACTAAATGACCCCAGACTCCGGTCACCCGCGGCGGCCGTGCGTTGCAGACGCGAACCAAGTGCCTCCTTGGGTTCCTCTG
>JAJXTA010000856.1 GCA_021784265.1 bacterium
CAATCGCGTCGTCGGCAAAGTGCCAGGCGGTGGCGAGCATGCTGGCGGCCAGCAGGTTATACTGGGCGTGGAAGGAGTAACCTTCGAACCCGTGCCGGACGGAGGGATCGAAGCGGTTTTTGACGACCCAGAGGTCGCCGGAGGACCGGACCCAACGCCGCACCGATTGGAGCGCCAGGTGTGCCGCCCGTTTGAAGGCCCGGGCGGCGACCAGGTCCCCGGCGCGCCGTTCTCGTGCGGCCCAGAGCTCGAACTGGACACACTCCATGGCATCGTTCCACTGATGCTGCGCGCTGCGGCCGCCGGTCGGCAGTTCGCCGATCGGGGACTGGAGCAGGAGCGACGCCCATGCCCCACGGTTCACCAGGTCCTCCAGGCGCCGGTGGCCAGCGCCCTGATAACCGCCGGCGACCACGGCGGCCAAAAAATGGCGGGGGAACAGATCATAGGCCATCGGCACGCCCGGGTCGCGGTACAGGCCGGCGGGGGTGAAATGGGGCCATTGGGCGTCAAGCGCTCGCTCGACAAACGTGAGGTCGGTGAAACCGGCCTGATGCCGCAGGAACTCTCCGGCGGCGGCCACCACGTTCCAGTTATGAACCGCGTTGTGGCCCGGCTTGATCACGTCGCTGTACGCGCGGGCGGGATCGATGGCGCGGAGTAACCGCCGCCAGCGCTCGACCTGGTCGGGCGCGACCCGGTCGCGCAGGCTCGCGTAGGCGAGCATGGCCGGGAAGGTAAAGAAGTCGCCATGCCGGTCCGCTGGCCGCGCCTCGGCCAGCTCGACCAGGCTGGCTTCGAGGGCTTGCGCCCCGCTCGCCAACAAATCGGACCGGTGCGCCCCAACGACGAGCGCCGCCGCCGCCCAGGCATAGCAGGGGGTGCTGTATTGCACCTCCCGGTGGACGAAGGGATCAAGGATGCGTCCCTCGGGAGTCTGGAAATGGTGGAAGTAATCGACGATGCCCGCGGCCACCCGCAAATAATCTTCTCGGGACACGCCGGTGGCCTGGTCGAGGGGCGCGGCCAACCGGGGGCGTACGGCGGCAACGGTCGAGGCCAAGGGGTCGTCGGAGGGTAGCGGGACCCAACCGGCGGGCGCCGCGCGGCACCGCAGCCCGCTCGCCAGAGCAACGACCAGCATCAACCACGTCGGGCAACCCATACGAAGCCCCGCCATCGTACCTGCCGCGGGCAGGAAGGCAACCGTCGTCTTGCTGTCCCGGCGGGCCCTCGAGGCGGCCGGCGGCGTGGGTGTGCGTCGAAAGGCACACTTGCCAAGCCGCCGCCGTGCGCGACACTCAGAGACCATGAATACCCCGGAAGGTCGCGCAGCCAAAGGCCGGCTTGCCGCCGCGGTTCCGGCGGGGGCGGCGGGCGGGTTTACTCTGATCGAGCTCTTGGTGGTGATCGCGATCATTGCGATTCTGGCGGGGATGCTGTTGCCGGCGCTGGCCAAGGCCAAGGCCAAGGCCCAAGGCATCCACTGCCTTAATAACCTCAAGCAGCTTGACTTGGCTTGGTTGATGTACGCCCAGGATAGCCAGGATAATCTCCCGGGCGATAATTGGACCCAGGAGGCCAACCACGCCCCCAACGCCGGCAATTGGCTGACCGGCTGGCTCACCCCGGAGGCGGTGTCGCCGCAAAACAACCCGGACAACACCAACACGATTTATCTCCTGGACCGGCAGTACTCGCAGATCGGACCTTACGTCCTGGCGCCCGCGGTGTACAAATGCGTCGCGGACAAGAGCGTCGGTTTGATCAACGGCAAGGCCTATCCGCGGGTCCGGAGCGTCTCCATGAGCTGTTGGATGGGGGCCAACGCCCCGGCCTGGAACAGCGGCTTCCGCACCTTCGCCAAGACGGCCGACATCGCCATCCCCGCCCCGACCGACGCCATCGTCTTTCTGGATGAGCGCTCGGACAGCATCGATGACGGCTATTTTGCCATCGACATGGTGGCGGCGCAGTTGGTGAACCTGCCCGCCAGTTATCACAACGGCGCCAACGGCACCACGTTCGCCGACGGCCACGCCGAGATCCACAAGTGGCTGGATCCGCGCACGCAGCCGCCCCTGCTGAAGACCTTTCAGAAGTTCGTCTCCTGCCCGAACAACAGGGACCTGGTCTGGCTGCAGCAACACGCCACGGCCCGGCAGTAGCGGACTCGAACCCCGCCGGAGTGCCCGCGGCTCCCGGGGGTGGGGCGGCGCCCCTGGCGCCGTCAGCCACCGCGGCGCCAGCCGGGCAACGGCGGGAGCCGCGACGCGCCCCTGAGCATCAATGACTCGTTTTATATCGATGACTATACCTTATTATTGGATGGCCGTGGTCGGGTGGCTGGCCGTGAGCGCGGCCCCGCCCCTGGCCGCCGCGGAAGCCGGGGGCGCGTCGGCCGGCGGCTGGTTGGTGGTGGCCAACAAGGGGGATCGGACGCTGGGGCTCGTGGACCCCGCCGCGGGGCGGGAGGTGGCGACCATTCCCGAGGAGGGGGTGACTGGCCACGAGGTGGCGGTGTCGCCGGATGGCCAGCGAG
>JAJXTA010000031.1 GCA_021784265.1 bacterium
ACAGGTCTCGCTGTGGTCAAAGAGTTGGGCGCGCGAGTCGTCACGGGCGGCAACGCCGGTGCGATAGGCCGAGTCCAATTTGAGCGAGGCCCAGGAGCTTTTCCTGGCGGCGTTGTTGTGGCAGTTGCCCCGCCGGCTCGTCGAGGCGCCCCGCCGTCGCCGCTGGCGACCACCGTGACACTGCTGGCTCCCGCTGTTGTCATGCTCGCGACCGTTAAGGTGGCGCTCTTGGGCACCGATGTCAACTGGTCCAGGGGGTTGGTCCGGCTGACCGTCTCCTGGAAATGTCGGACGCGCTGCTGGCCCCGAGGCAACAGGTGCTGGCAAAAGGGATGGAGAAACCGCTCCGACGGGAGCGTCCTCCGGCGCGAGCGGTCCGGCATCGCGCGAGCCAGAGGGTCACACCCGCCAAGGCGTTGCAGAGGGTCGTGGATGCCGCGGCCTTCCCGCTACGCAGGCGGAGTGTCAGTCCACGACGGGTTCGGTTGGTGGTTACTATTCCGTCGTACGACGACTGCTAGGCGCTTTACATCGGAGAGGTCGCATGGCAGGAGATTCTCCATACGCCCGTCACAGAACCCGGTATGGTATCGTCCGCGACGCCGCCGAGTCCGTTGCCGCCGCGGACCCACTCACCGCCGCCATGAGGAGGCTGGCCAGGAGGGCGATGAGCGTGATCACCACCAGGAACTCGAGGAGGGTGAAGGCGCCGGGGCGACGCCGGGGGTTGCGAGCCGCCAGCGGCAGCCGGCGGGAGCCGTGGATGGCGGGAGCCGTGTTCTTCAGAAGCCGCGCGTAACCCACTTTCTAACCCGACGAACCCGAGCCGCCACTGATGGGACCGTGAGGTGGAACTCATGCCTAGGGCCACCCGCCCTCCAGCGCGAACCACGAGCGGCGCGTCCATGGCGGCGGCCGGCTCGGGCAGCGAAACGGTCACTTCTGGAAATACAACTGCCACACCGCCCGAACGATGAGGACAATACCGCCGAGGAGAATCCCGGCATACAGCAGCCCGAATCCCACCGCCCGTCGCCTTTCCCGCTTCCTGAGCTTTGGGTTCAAGGCACACGCCAAGCCCTCCACCGCGAGCAGAAGTAACCGGGATACGCCGAGCGGGTCCACGCGGTTCAACGGCGTTGTCTGGGGCCGACCGGTGAGCGCGGGGGCAAACGGCGCTGTGGCGTGGGTAGTCGCGCCGTTACGCCGCGGGCAGGACCGTGGCCAGCAAGTCTGAGAAGCGGTCGGGCCCCGGTTCCCAGTCCGCGAACCGGCGGGGGTGTTGCGGCGTCGTTCATATCACACGGTCCGAACCTGGCACACCGTCCCTCCTCAGCCAGGTGCGGCCGACAAAGTGTCTATCGGGCCAGACCGACGAGGCGAGGACCAAGTGCCTGTTCAAGGCTCACACCGCACCAATACCCCATCGCCGAAGCCCGCGCCAGCAGCTTCTGGCAGCGCCGCCGCCACGGTTGCCCGCCAGCATTGGGGCGCGGTGTCCGCGGGAGGCCGCCAGCCCGTGCTTCGCGTGCGTTGCGTCCTTGGCGTGTAACGTCCGGAGGGTCGGACGCAAAGATCGCAATGGCGGGAAGGGCGCTCGTGCCGGGCCGCCAAGAAGCGCAAGCGGGGCGGAGGGAATCGGAGGAGGAGCCGCAAAAAGGCGCAAAATCGCAAAAGGGGAAGCAGGGGTGGTGGGCCGCAAGCAGCCCCTCGGCTGACCCCGCCGCCGCCCGCCCGCCCGCCCGGGACGGGGGCAATTCAGCGTTGACGCTTTGGCGCGAGGCGGTAGCATGGCTTATTCATGGTTGGTTTGATGGATTAGGACCTAGTAACAACGAATACGAAATATGGCAGTCAAAGTTGCAATTAACGGATTTGGCCGGATCGGCCGGCTGGTGTTCCGGGCCATGGTGGAACAGGGGTTGGTGGGCCGGGACGTGCAAGTGGTGGCGGTGGGCGATATTGTCCCCGCCGACAACCTGGCGTACCTGCTCAAATACGACTCGGCGCAAGGGCGTTTTGGCGGGACCGTCGGCTCGAAGAAGTCCGGGCCCGACAAGGCCGACGACGATGTGCTGATCGTCAACGGGATGGACCTGCAGGTGGTCAGCGCCCGCGACCCTGGCGAGTTGCCCTGGCGGAAGCTCGGGGTGGACGTGGTGATCGAATCCACCGGGTTGTTCACCGACGCCACCAAGGCCAAGGGCCACCTGGCGGCGGGGGCCAAGAAGGTGATCATCTCCGCCCCGGCCAAGAACGAGGACATTACCGTGGTCATGGGGGTCAATCACGAGAAGTACGATCCGGCCAAGCACCAGGTCATCTCGAACGCCTCCTGCACGACCAACTGCCTGGCGCCATTAGTCCATGTTCTGCTCAAGGAAGGCTTTGGCATCGACGAGGGCCTCATGACCACCATCCACTCCTACACGGCCACGCAAAAGACGGTCGATGGCCCGAGTCGGAAGGATTGGAAGGGAGGGCGGAGCGCGGCCATCAACATCATCCCCTCGACGACCGGGGCGGCCAAGGCCGTCGGTTTGGTGTGTCCCGAGGTCAAGGGCAAGCTCACGGGCATGGCCTTCCGCGTGCCCACCCCCACGGTGTCGTGCGTGGACCTGACCGTGCGCACGGTGAAGGAGACCAGCTACGCCGAGATTTCGGCGGCGATGAAGAAAGCCAGCGAGACCTACCTCAAGGGCCTGTTGAGCTACACGGGGGACGAGGTGGTGAGCACCGACTTCATTCACTGCGCGGCGTCCTCGATCTACGACCAGGGTTCGGGCATCGAGCTCAGCAAGCGCTTCTTCAAGCTGATCAGTTGGTACGACAACGAGTGGGGCTACAGCCATCGCGTGGCTGACCTGCTCAAGTACATGATCGGCAAAGGGCTCTAAGCCACGGGCGGGCTGAGCCCCGCCCACCGTTTCCCCGACGGCCAACGGCGACCCAGTGCGGGTCGCCGTTCGGCTTTTCGGCCGGCGCTACCAGATCACCGCGCGTGCTTGCGGCGGGCGCCACATGGGGGCGCCCGGCTGGATGTCAAAGGCCTCGAAGAACGGCTGGAAATTGACCAACGGCCCCACGGCGCGGAACTGGCCCGGGGAGTGGGGGTCCACGGTGGCCAAGCGCCGCGCTTCGGCCGGGCGGATGTTGGTCCGCCAGATTTGAGCAAAGGAGAGGAAGAACCGCTGCTCCGGGGTGAAGCCGCCGCGAGGCTGACGCTGGCCGGGATCGCGGGCCAGGGCGCGTTCGAGGGCGTCGTAGGCGATGGTGACGCCGCCGAGGTCAGCCAGGTTTTCCCCGAGGGTGAGCTTGCCGTTGACGTGGAGGCCTGGGAGCGGGCTGTAGGCGTTGTATTGGTCCACCACCTTCTGCGCCCGGGCGTCGAACTCCTGGGCATCGTGGGGAGTCCACCAATCCTGGAGGTTGCCCTCGGCGTCGAACTGCCGGCCTTCGTCATCGTAGCCGTGGGTGATTTCGTGGCCGATGACGACGCCGATGGCGCCGTAGTTGACCGCGTCATCCATCGTCATGTCGAAGAAGGGGGGCTGCAGGATGCCGGCGGGGAAGACGATCTCATTCTGGAGCGGATTGAAGTAGGCGTTGACGGTGGGGGGCGTCATGTGCCATTCGGCGCGGTCCACCGGTTGGCCCACGCGGGCGAACTCCCGATGGGCCTCGAACGCGGCGGCGCGGCGGACGTCTCCCAGGTAATCGTCCCGCCGCAGCACGACCGCGGAGTAATCCCGGAACTTATCCGGGTAACCGATCTTGGTGCTGAACCGGGCGAACTTGGCGAGGGCTTTGGCGCGGGTGGCGTCGCTCATCCAGGTCACCCGCTGGAGATGATCGCGGAACACCACCTTGAGGTCTTCGACCAGGGTGTTCATGCGCGCGCGGGCCGTGGGGGGAAAGTACTTCTCGACGTAGAGCTGGCCCAGGGCCTCGCCCACGCTGCGATCGATCACCGCCGCCGCTCGCCGCCACCGCGGCTCTTGCTCCGGCTGGCCGCTGAGGGTCCGGCCGAAGAAGGCGAAATTCTCCTCCTCGACCGCCCGCTGGAGGAAAGGGGCGCTGGCGTGGAGCAAGTGCCAGCGCAGATAGACCTGCCAATCCGCCAGCGGGCGGTCGTGGAGGAGCTGGTTGAGGGCGGTGAAGAACTCCGGCTGGCCCACGATGACGTAGGGCAGTTGGACCAAGCCGCGGTCGGCCAGATAGCGGGACCAGGGGATGGCGGTGTTCGTGGCCAGGAAGGCGGGGGTGAGGAACTTGTTGTAGTTCTTGTTGGGGTCGCGCAGGGCGACCCGGGTGCGGCTGGCTTGCGCCAGGCGCGTCTCGAGGTCGAGAACGGTCGCGGCGTGGGCGGCGGCCGCCTCCGAGGTTTCGCCCAGGAGCGTGAGCATCCGCGTGACGTGCGCGCGGTAGGCCTCGCGCTGGGGGGCGAAACTCTCCTTCAGGTAGTAGTCGCGGTCTGGCAGGCTCAACCCGCCCTGGTCCAGTTCGAAGGCGTAAATGGCGCTGTTTTTGGCGTCCGGGCTGACCTCGGCGGCAAAGAGCCCGCGCACGCCGCGCTGGTGAAAGTCCGCCAACACGGCCAGCAACGCCGCGGGGGAATCCACGGCTTCGATGCGGCGCAGGTCGTCTGCCAGCGGGGCGAAGGCCAGCGCCTCGAGCCGGTTGGTGTCCATCGCGGCGGCGAAGAACGCCCCCACCTCACCGCGCGGGGAGGTCGGGACCGCGGTGGGCTCCGCCGCCGCCGCCGCCAGCAGACCGTGAATCAAATGGGCGTTGCGCTCGGCCAGTTCGGTGAAGCTGCCCCACCGCGCCTTGTCTGCGGGGACCGGGTTGTGTTTCAGCCACGTGCCGTCGGCAAACTGGTAGAAATCGACGCCCGGCAGAACGGCGCGGTCCAGGTAATCGAGGGAGAACCGTGGGACCGGGGGCGGGGTAGTGGGAGCGGGGTCGTTGGCGGCGGCGCCCGCCCACGCGGTCAGCGTCGCCAGCAGGAGAGGAACGAAGCAACGTTGCATATTAGAGGGGTTCGCGCCCGGCGTAACCGGCGTCCACGTCATGCCAGTAACCGATGTCTTCCTCGCCGTCTTCCCAGCAGAGGAACACCTCGCGCCCGTCGCGCAGGGCGGGGAAATCGACCAGGCCGCGATCCAGGTCCTTGAGCTGGAGCCCCAGGCGGTGCAGCTCCCGGGCGATCGTGCGCAGGCCGACCAGGGCGCCCAGCCAGTGGTGGACGGGCTCGCCGCCCAGGTCTTGGCCGCTGTTGAGCCGCGCCGTGGTTTGTTGTTCCTGTTGGAACACGACCTCCCGGAGGTGCCGGAGCTGGCCCAACCACTGGCGCAGTTGTGGCAGGAGGGCGCGCGCTTGGTCGAGGGTATAGTGGGTCTGAAACTGGAACGGCATGGTCGCGGTACGTGCGCTTAACCCGCGGTCCACCGGCGGGCGCCACCGGGGCGCCCCGCCGGTCAGTGCGCCCGGGCGGCGTCGAGCTTCTTCTTAATTTGGTCGTTGGGCTCCAGTTCGAGGGATTTGCGCCAAGCCGCTTGGGCCTCGGTGGGGTGTCCCAGCGCGCTTTCGATATCGCCGAGATGGTCGTAGATCGAGGGGTCGGGTTTCTCGGAGTTGTTGATGGCTTGGTGGATGTAGTCCAGGGCGGGGGAGAGTTGCTTGAGGCGGAAGAGGACCCAGCCCAGGCTGTCGAGATAGGCGGCGTTCTTGGGTTCGAGTTTGACCGCTTTCTCGATCATCTGGCGGGCTTCTTCGAGGTGCTCGCCGCGGTCCGCCCACATGTAACCCAGGTAGTTCAGCGCCTCAGCGTAATCAGGGGAAAGGGCCAAGCAGTGGTGGAATTGGTGCTCCGCCTCGGCGAGATCGCCGGCCCGCTCGCAGGCGGCGCCCAGTTGGAAGTAGAACACCCGGTCCAGGACGTTGGTATTATTGCTGGTCTTGGCGAGCAACTCGGCGGCGGTGTAGCTGCGGATGGCCTCCTTGTACTCCTTGAGTCCCGCCTGGGCCACGCCGCTGTAGAACTCGAGGTAGAAATTGGGGCTGAACTGGCGGCGCGCCTTTTGGAGGGTCTCGAGGGCTTGCGCCGACTGGTCGAGGGTGATCTGCACGCCCGCCAGGTCGTAGTAGGCCGGTTCCAGGTCGGGCTTGAACAAGAGGGCCTTCTGGAAATAGCCGACTGCCTCGCTGTAGTTCTTTTCCTCGGAAGCCAGGTTCCCCAACAGGTAATAAGCCTGCGGGTTGGTGGGGTTGTCGCGGAGAATCGCGCGCAGTTGCTCGGCCGCGTGGGGCCGGTCGCCGCTGCGCAAGTAAAGCTGGAAGAGTTGCTCGCGCAAGAGGGGGGCGAAGGCCGAATTCTCGGGGGCATGGTGCTTCAATAGGTCCTGGTAGAGGGCGGTTGCTTTGCCCAATTCACCCACGGTCTTGTAGGTGTCGGCCATTTTCTGCAACACCAACGGCTCATCCGATTTGCTCGCACCCGCCCGAGTTAACAGGGTGAGCACCCGGGGTTTGACCGTCTCCATCGGCAGGGCCTTGGTGCGTCCGGCGGCGGCGAGCGTTTCGGCCAAGTCCACGAGAAACAGGGTGGAGACGCCGGTCTGGCGCCCGGCCGCATCGAGCACCTTCAAGGCTTCCTTGGGTTCTTTGCGGCGGAAATAGAGCTGCGCCAAGTTCTCGTAACCGAGCAACAGCCGCGGGGAGCGCTTGATCGCCATCCGGTTGGCGGTCATGGCCTGCTCGGGCTTGCCGACCTGGGCCTGCGCCAAGCCCAACCAGCCATACGTCAGGCCGGAGGCTCCCGGCTGACTGCTGGCCCGGGTCAGCAAGGTCACCGCCTTGTCCGCTTGCTGCGCCTCCAAGAGCCGGCGGGCGACATCAATCACTAACGGCTCGTACCCCGGGTCGCGCATCGCCGCCTGGAACAGCTCGCGGCGGCCCCGTTCGTTCTCGCCGTTCATCTCGTAGATGATCCCCGCGGCGAAGTGGGCGTGGGCCTCGACCCGGGCCTCGAGTGAGGCCTCGTCCCGCTCCTCCTCGGGGGCCGTCGCACGGGTGGCGGCCGGGGTCCGGGCCGGTTTCGTGGCCGCGCCCGGCCCAGGCGAGTGACCCGCACAGCCAGCCAGCAGCGCCCCAGCCGCCAACAGCAGGCCGGGCCAAAGTGTACGTCCGAATGTCATGAATCGCTCTTGCGCCCGCGGCAACCAAACCGGCTGGTCTCGCGGCGTTGGCCAAAGCCACCCAGCCCCACGGTTCCACCGCCGAACCGTGGTCGGCGGGGCCACGCGGCTGGAAACGCCGCTCGCCTTGCCCGAGGGCGGGGCTTGCTCCCGCGGCGGGGCGCTACGCGAACGGCTGGGCCGTACGGAAGGCCCCCCGCCCAGCGCGGCGCCCCCACCGTGAGGGCGCGCGTTACTTCTGCCAGGTGCGCTTCTTGTGTCGATTGGCGCGGAGCTTCTTGCGCCGCTTGTGCTTGTTGATCTTCGCTTTTCGCCGCTTTTTCAGTGAACCCATAGTTGTAATGTCGATCTGGCCGTCAATATACCACCTTATTGAGGGAATACTCAATGATTCCTTCGGCGCCGGCGGCCTTAAGTTGCGGGATCAGCTCCCGCACCACGTGCTCGTCGATCACCGTCTCAACCGCCACCCAGCCCGGCTGGCTGAGGTGCGCCACCGTCGGGTTGCGCAGGGCCGGCAGGCTGCCCAACAGCCGCTGGAGCCGGTCCTCCGGCAAATTCATCTTCAAGCCCACCTTGCTCTCGGCCTCCAGCGCGCCCTGCAGCAAGAGGGCGAGGGTCTCGATCTTTCTGCGTTTCCAGGGGTCCCGCCACGCGGCTGGATTGGCGATTAGGCGTGGGGTGGAGATCAACAAGGTGTCCACGATCCGCAGCTTGTTGGCTCGCAGCGAGGAACCGGTCTCGGTCAGCTCCACAATCGCATCGACCAACTCGTGGGCCTTCACTTCAGTGGCGCCCCAGGAGAACTCGACCTCGGCTTTGACGCCGTGCTTGCGCAGGTACTTCCGGGTCAGGTTCACCACCTCGGTGGCGATGCGTTTGCCCTGGAGGTCTTTGACCGAGTGAACCGCCGAGCTCTCCGGCACGGCCAGGACCCAGCGCGCCGGCTGCCGCGTCGCCTTGCTAAAGAGAAACTCCCCCACCTCGTGCACCCGCGAGCCGTTTTCCTGGATCCAGTCGTAACCGGTGATCCCGGCGTCCAGGTAACCGTGCTCGACGTAGCGGCTGACCTCTTGGGCCCGGATAAACCGGATTTCCAACTCCTCGTCGTCCACATAGGGGATGTACGAGCGGCTGGTCACCTGAATGTTGAACCCGGCCTTGGCCATCTTCTCAATGGTCGCCTCTTGCAGACTGCCCTTGGGCAGACCGAGACGGAGGACATTCTTGTCTTTGGTAGTCATGAAAGCGAGGGAACGCGGGGCACGGCGGGCGCTGGCCGGGAGCGGCCCGCGGCGGCGGGTGGGACGGACCCCGCCAGGGACTCGGTCGTTGGGCAGTTCATGGTTGCGGCTGCCCGCCCTTTCCCGCTGGGCCCGTGCCCACCACGCGCCGCCCCCGCACCGCCCACTGGCCGGAGAGCAACAGGTTCAGGGCGGCCGGATAGAGGTCGTGCTCGGTCTGCTGCAGCCGGTGGTGGAGCGTCTCAGGCGTGTCGTCATCGTGGATCGCCACCGCCCCTTGGCGCACGATCGGGCCGGTGTCCACCCCTTGATCCACCAAATGGACCGTCACCCCCGTCACCTTCACCCCGTACTCCAGGGCCTGCCGCCAGGCCTCCAACCCAGGAAACGCCGGCAGCAACGAGGGGTGGATGTTCAGCACCCGCCCCGGGAACGCTCGTAAGAACGCCCCCTTCAAAATGCGCATGAACCCCGCCAGCAGCACCCAGTCCACCGCCGCCGCCTTCAAGGCGGCGACATAGGCCGCCTCCGCCGCTTCGTCGAGTTTGGTCCGGTAGGGGCCTGGGGGCAGGTAGTGGGCCGGGATGCCCAAGGCGCGGGCCCGCCCCAGGATGCCGGCCTCGGCGACGTCGCTCAACACCACGGCCACTCGCGCGGGAATGCTTCCCGCAGCGCAGGCCTCGGCAATCGCCACGAAGTTCGAGCCTTTGCCCGACCCGAGGACGCCAAGACGGTGGGTAGTTTCGCCAGTCACGCTCCCAGCTTAGTACCAAAGCGGCCCGCGTACACAAGCAGAAAGGGGGGACGCCCGACGCGGTGCCGGCGAGTGACAACCCGATCGGGGGCGGGGCCGAGCGGCCCTGGTGTGAGGTCAACGCCGTGGCGTTGCCCTCGGACCACGCCTCATTCACCGAGCGCGTAGAGGTGGCCGGCGGTTCGGAGGTACAGCCGATTGCCGGCCAGCGCCGGCGTGGCAAAGATGCCCTCGTGAAACTCGTTATGTGCCAGGACCTTGAGCTGGTCGCCCGCCTCCAGGACGGTGACCACCCCGGGCACGGAAGCCACGACGACCTTGTCCCCCGCCAGGACGGGCGAGGCGATGTATTGGCCGGGGGCCCCAACGCGGTCCCGGAACAGCTCGCGGCCGGTGGTGGTCTCCAGGCAGGAAAGCAGACCGCCGTCGCGCAAGAGGTAGAGCCGGTGTTGGGCATAGAGCAGCGACGCCACCTCCGGAACGCCGCGGCGAATTTCCCAAGCCAGATGGGAGGGGCGCGCGTCACCCGTGGCACCGGGCCGAAGGGCCATCAGCGTGGGGTGGCTCGCGGCGGCGAAACTGGCCATGGTCTCCATCCACTCCTTCTCGGTAATCACCCCATTCTTGTCGTGGTCGAAGAGGCGCAGGAGTGTATCCATGTTGTGGACCGGCAGCCCATAACCAGGGTTATCGGGGGGCAGCTCCGGGCGCTGGATGAAGGCGAAGCCCTTGGTCATCTCGTCGCGTTCGATTTGGTTGTCGTGATTCCGATCAAACTGGGCGAGGGTCGTTTTCCAGGTGGCTGCCGCGTCCAGTTGATCGTCGCCCCGGCCCCCGAGCGCCGCCGCGCTGGCAAACAGGAGGCCGTCCCCCTCGACCGGCACGCCGACCGTCTCTGGCGGGAAGCCGCCGACCCACCAACGTTCCTGGCCCGTCGTCGGGTCGTAGGCGGTCAGCCGTTTGGCCCCGAGGACGATCAGCTCGCGCCCGCCGTCGTGATGGAAGAGCATGGGGGTGGACCAACCGGCCTTGAAGAGCGAGCGCGGTTGTTCCCAGGCCGTGGCCCCGGTGTCGCGCTGGAGGGCGAGCAAGCGGGAAGAGCCATCGTCGCCGTCCAAGACCAGGATGACGTGGCCGCCGTCCAGAATGGGGGAGGAAGCCGTCCCGTACTTGCTGGGGGGCGAGGGTAGGGGGCGCCGCCACACCTCGCGGCCGGCGTGGTCGTAGCACAGGAGGCCGAGGGTGCCGAAATAGACATACAGATGTTGGTCATCAGCCACAGGGGTCGATGAGGCCGGAGTATTCAGCTGATGCAGAGCGGCGGGGCGGGCGGCCGCGACGGTCCGCCGCCAGAGAATCCCGCCTTGGTCCCGGTCCACCGCCAGCACGGTGAGTTCCTTGGCGTCCGCCGGGTCGTAGGCGGTGAGGAAGAGGCGCGAGCCCCACAGGACGGGCGAGGAGTGCCCCGGGGGCACGGCGGTCTGCCAGGCCACGTTCGTCTCCGGCCCGAACCGACTCGGCAGGTGACTCGTCGCCGCGGCGCCTTGGCCGTTGGGCCCGCGAAACTGGCTCCAACTCGAGCCGGCGGCCGCGGCGCGGGCCGACCCGCAGGGCAGGAGGAGGATGAACACCGCCAGCCCTGGGCCGGCCCACCCGCCGTGGCGCCGCCGGGGTGGCTGGCAATCCGTTTCGCGCGGGAGCGGCTGGCCGTGACCGGCGCGACGCGACGCGCGCGCGGGTTCGCTCCTCGGTGACATCGGGGCCTTGATCGAGGGTGAGGCCCGCATCAGCGACCGGCTTGGTTCTGGCCGCGGATACAGTAAAGCCGGGCGGACGTGCGAATCAGCAACCGGTCCCCCACGCACGCCGGGGTCGCCATGCACATGTCGTCCTCGGCGAGCTTGTTGGTGTGCAGCAGGGCGAAGTGGTCTCCCGCGCGCACCACGTAGCAGACCCCGTCCTCATTCAGGCAGAAGATTTTCCCGGCGGCGGCCCAGGGTGAGGCGGTGAAGGCGAACCCTTCGGGCAGCCGTTCCCGATCGTAAACCACGCGGCCGGTCTGGGCCTCGAAGCAACTGAGCAAGCCCCGATCGTAGAGGACGTAGAGCCGGTCCGCGTCAAACAGCGGGGACGGGTTGTACGGCCCGCCGGTCGGGTTCGACCAGGCGATAAAGGCGTTGTGGGTCTCGCCCGCCGCCAGGGTAATGTCCCCCTGGGCGCCGGGCCGGAGGGCATAGAGCGGGCGGACTTTGTCACCCACAT
>JAJXTA010000857.1 GCA_021784265.1 bacterium
CGTCGGCAAGGACAGGCGCGCCAGGGTTCGGTCACGGTAGAATTCCTCCCACGCGACCGTCGCCCCCTCGACCCAGGGCTTGGCCAGTTCGGGCCACGCGCCGCGAGCGAGAAGAGCCGCGGCGTCCGCCGGCCCAGGAGCGGCCGACGTGCCCGTGGAAAGCCGGCGGCGCTCGACCGTGCCGCGGCACCAGGCGCCGGCGTGTCCGGCCAGGAACTGGTCCAGTTCCGCCGCGAGTTCCGCGAGGGAAGAGGCCACCAGGGCCAGCCGCTCTTCGAAGGCCTCGCGCCCGACTTGCAGGGTGAAAGCGACCTCGGCCAGGTCCGGGAGCTCGCCCGGGTCGGTCTGGGTCGTGGTGACCCAACCGCGCAGCCGCTCCGCGTAGGTCCGCAACCCGGCCCCGTCCCGCGCGGAGAGCGGGATCAAGACCGGGGCAGGTTCGGCGGCGGGTTTGGGGTTGGGTTGGCTCGGTCCCTCCTCGAGCACCACATGGGCGTTGACGCCGCCGAAGCCGAACGAGCTGATCCCCGCCCGGCGGCGGCGGGCGCCGGCGGTCTGACGGTTGGCCGGCCACGGTCGGCGCTCGGTGAGGACGAAGAACGGCGTACCCTCGAGGCGGATCTGCGGGTTGAGCTCGCGCACGTGCAGGGTGGGGGGCAGTTCCTCGGCCTTGAGGGCCAGCAACACCTTGATGAGTCCCGCGACGCCGGCGGCAGGCTCCAAATGCCCGAGGTTGCTCTTGACCGTTCCCAACCCGCACGTTGCCCGGGTGACGGTCTGGGGCGGATGGTCGGCGGCTAACCGCTCCGCCGCGAGCTTCAACCCGTTGATCTCCACTGGATCGCCCAGGGCGGTCCCGGTGCCGTGGACCTCGATGTAGTCCAGGTCACCGAAGGTCAGGCCGCTCTGGCGCAACGCGCGCACATAGAGCTCGGCTTGGGCTTCGGGATTGGGTGCGGTGAGGGACCCGCCTTTGCCGCCGTGGTTGGTGGCGGTGGCGCGGATGATGCCGTGGATGTGGTCGCGGTCGGCCAGCGCGCGCGCCAGCGGCTTCAGAACCACCACGCCGCCTCCTTCCCCACGCACGTAACCGTTCGCGGAGCGGTCGAAGGTCTTGCACCGTCCTTCGGGGGAGAGCAGGCCGCCTTGGCCAAAGGCGACGAAGGCGGTCGGCGTGAGGATCACGTTGATGCCCCCGGCGAGGGCCAGGTCGCATTCGCCCGCGCGCAGGGCCTGCACCGCCCGGTGGACGGCCACCAGGGAACTGGAACAGGCGGTCTCGACCGGCTCGCTTGGACCCCGCAGGTCCAGCAGATGCGAGACGCGGTTGGCCAGCATATTGGGGGCAATGCCGGTCGCATACTGGGCCGCGGCGGCGACGCCAGCCCGTTCCATCAGCTCGGTGTAGTCTCGGTTGCCGGTGCCGACGAACACCCCGGTGCGGCTCCCGGCCCACGCACCTGGGCGGTAGCCCGCCTCCTCGATGGCGGCCCAGACCATTTCGAGGAAGAGGCGGTGTTGCGGGTCCATCAACGCGGCTTCCTGGGGGGCGATCCGGAAGAAGCTGGCGTCGAACTTGTCGATGTCCGCGAGGAATCCCCCCCAACGCGAGTTGGTTTTGCCTTCCTCCAGCAGCGGGTTGCCAAGGTATTGGCGCCAATCGAACCGGTCGGGGGGAATCTCGCTGATCAGATCATCGCCGGCGATCAGATGCCGCCAGAAGCCCGCCAGCGTCGGGGACTGGGGGAAAATGCCGCTCATGCCGATGATCGCGATGGCTTCGGCTTCACCCGGCGCCGTGGTTTCCGCGCGCGCGCGCGTTACCTGGGTCGGCCGCACGGCGGGCGAGGGGGTCTCACCGGCGGTTCTCCAGCCGATGCGGTGGTTTGCGTCGGCCGGGGTCGGGGGCGGTTCGCCTGGGGTCGCGGTGCTCAAGCCGACGGCCGCCCGCAACTGGTCACTGTGCCGGGCGAGGAGCATGTCCGCCAGCCGGTTCAACGACGGATGCTCGAACAGCTCGGCGGGGGTGAGCTCGAGGTTCAACTCCCGCTGGAGCAGGTTGGCAAATTCGGTGAGCGTGACCGAATCAAACCCGAACTCTTCCCAGTTCGCGTTGAAGTCCGCTTCGTCGGGCGCGACCTTGAGCACGGCGGCCACGAGGCGCGTCAAGCGGGCCCGGAGGCTGACCTCGAGGGGCGCTGGCTCGGCCTGGACCCGCGGCGCCTGCTCGCCGACCTTGGCTTCGCCGGGCGTCCCCGGCGCGGTGGCTTCGGCGACCCCGGCGGGGCGGGCGCCCAATAACCGATCCAGTTTGTCGGCGGCCCCCGTGGCCACGGCGACCTGGGAAAGGCCGAGCCGGAGGCAGGTGTCCAACGCCTCGCACCCGGTCGCCGTGGTCATGGGCTCCAGGCCGGTCGTGGCGCGCAGATGCGCCAGTTTCGCCTAGTCCATGCGCATCCCTCCCTCCCGCCAGAACGGCCAGTTGATCGAGAGGGTCGCCCCGTGACGTTGGCCGGCGGACCGCCATTGCTCCCGCA
>JAJXTA010000858.1 GCA_021784265.1 bacterium
CGTCGAGGTGGAGAAGCTGGCGGCCCAGGCGGGGGCCCAAAGCTTGGAGGCCTGCATGGCCTCCAGCATCACCCAAGCCCGGCAAGGCGCGCTCTACCTCATGTGCGGCGGCCAGCCCGCGGCGTTTGAGCGGGCCAAGCCCGTTTTGGCCAAGCTCAGCGCCTCGATGCGCTATGTCGGTGCGGCGGGCGAGGCCGCCAAGGTCAAGGCCCTGGTCAACATGGTGATGAACATCAACACCGCCGGGCTCGCCGAGGGGCTCGGCTTGGGCGCGGCCCTGGGGCTGGACCTCACGATGCTGCGCGAGGTGTTTTCCCAGACCGGAGCCAACTCGCGCGTCCTCCAGACCGACGGCGAGGACATGCAGAACCGCGAGCACTCCTGCTTCTTTTCCGCCGCCCACGCGGCGAAGGATTCCGGAATCGCCCTCGAGTTGGCCAAGGAGCAGAAGCTGGTTCTGCCGCTGGCCGCGGCCAGCAAGAAGCAATACGATCGGATGGTGGCCGAGGGCCTGGGCGAGCTGGATAAGTCCGGGGTCGCCGAACTGACGTTTCGGGGGCGGCACAAGCCGGGGGGGCGGCGTTGACCGGCCCGGTTATCTTGGCCTAGGCGACGCTCGCGCCGGAGTGGGAGTGCCCGGCGGACGGCGTTGCCAGCCTGCGCATGCCCCTGCATCGGCTTCATCGCGACTGGAAGACCCGCCTCAAGGCCGCTGTGCCGTTCGGCTTGGGCCAAGTCAAGCCGAAGCATTTTCGCGACATGGCCCGCGTGGCCTGGGTCAACCGCGACAATCTCGGGTACGCCTGGCAGGTCCTGAGTCGCGGCGTGTGCGATGGGTGCGCGTTGGGGGTGGCAGGCTTTCACGATTGGACGCTCGAGGGAGTCCATTTGTGCATGACGCGGCTCAACCTGTTGCGCCTCAACACGATGCCGGCTATGCCACCGACCCGGCTGGCCGACGTCGGCGCGCTGGCCTCCTGGGATAACGCGCGGCTCCGCGAGCTGGGCCGCTTGCCCTGCCCGATGGTGCGGGAAAAGGCGGCGCCGGGCTTTCGCCCGATCACCTGGGCCGAGGCCCTGACCCGCCTCGGCCAGCGGCTGCGCGGCATCGACCCGCGGCGGCTGGCCTTCTTCCTCACCTCCCGTGGATTGACCAATGAGGTCTATTACGTGGCGCAGAAACTGGCCCGCTGCCTGGGCACCAACCACGTCGATAACGCCGCCCGCCTCTGTCATGCCCCCTCGACGGCGGCGATGAAGCGCTCCCTCGGGGTGGCGGCGACGACGTGCAGCTATCGGGATTGGTATGGCGCCGACCTGGTCGTATTCTTCGGGGCGAACCCCGCCAACGACCAGCCGGTCACCACCAAGTACCTGCACGAAGCCAAACGCCTGGGCACCCGGGTCGTCATGGTCAACCCCTATTGCGAACCGGGTCTCGAACGGTACTGGGTCCCCTCGACCCCACGCAGTGCCCTGTTCGGCTCCGCCCTGGCTGACTATTGGTTCCCGGTCGGCCACGGGGGCGACATCGCCTTTGTTGCCGGGGTTCTGAAGTGCCTGATCGAGCGGGATTGGGTCAACCACGCCTTCATCGAGAATTACACGACTGGCTTTGCCGAGCTGGCGACGGACCTTCAGCGCCTGGATTGGGCGGCGCTGGAGCAGGGGGCCGGTCTGGGCCGGGCGAGCATGGAAGAGTTCGCCGGTCTAATGCATGAGGCGGAGACGGCGGTGTTGGTCTGGAGCATGGGCATTACCCAGCACACTTTCGGGGCCGACGCCGTGCAGATGCTG
Source organism: bacterium (assembly GCA_021784265.1). Classification (GTDB taxonomy): domain Bacteria; phylum Verrucomicrobiota; class Verrucomicrobiia; order Limisphaerales; family J093; genus JAJXTA01. Next base: position 1,798 of record JAJXTA010000858.1, read on the forward strand.
CTCAACCTGGGTTTGGCCCGAGGCTACGTCGGCCGGGAGCGTTGTGGGCTAATGCCCATTCGCGGACATTCCTCAGTGCAAGGCGGGGCGGAGATGGGGGCCTACGCCACCTGTTTGCCCGGGGGGCGGGCGATCAACGGTGAAAACGCCGCCTGGCTGGCGGAGCAGTACGGCTTCTCCATCCCGGACTGGGTGGGCATGACGACAACCGAGATGGTCGAGGCGGCGGCCCGCGGCCAGCTCGACCTCTTCTACTGCCTCGGCGGCAACCTCCTTCGGACCCTGCCGGAGCCGGCCTATGTCCATCGGGCCCTGGCGAGCGTCCCCGTGCGCGTGCATCAAGACATTCTGCTGACCGATCAGATGCTGATCCCCGCGCCCGAAGAGGTGTACCTGCTGCCGGCCAAGACCCGCTACGAGCAGGACGACGGCGGCACCGAGACCACCACCGAACGGCGGGTGATCTTCAGTCCGGAGCTGCCGCGCGTGGTGGGCGAAGCGCGGGCCGAATGGCGGATCCTCCGGGACCTGGCCGCCGCGGCGTATCCCGAGCGGGCGAGCCGCTTCGGGTGTGAGAGCGGGCCGGCGATTCGCGCCGAGATCGCCCGGCTTGTCCCGATCTACGAGGGCATTCAACAGCTCCGGGCCTCGGGCGATGCCTTTCAATACGGGGGGCCCCACTTGTGCGCCAATGGCCGCTTCCCCACGCCGGATGGCAAAGGCCACTTTTACCCGG
>JAJXTA010000859.1 GCA_021784265.1 bacterium
GTAGAAGGCGACCTTGGGTGCCAAGCCTTCACGCTCCAGGTGAAGGGCCATGTCCACCAGGTTGATGCCTGTATCCTGGGCGTGGCCGGCCGTGGACATCATGGTGACCAGCCACCGGCGGATGTGCCACGCCCGGAGGAGTTGTTGGCGTTGTGCGAGCGTCTCGACCACGAGGTTCAAGCCCAACTCCGCCCGCAGTCGCGGCGCCTCGCCTCTGACCACGACTTGCAGCGGGTGCCACAAGGTGGCGTCCGCCTGCTTCTCCGCGTCGTATAAGCTCTGAAACCATTGGCGCAGCCGCTCCGGCTCCGGCAGGGCGTTGAGCCGCTCCAGCAGGCGGAGACCGCCCGAAGCCAGGGACTCGCGCAACACCCCGAGGCGGCTGAGCAAGAGGTCCGGGGTCAGTTTGTGAAAGGAGAGATCGTCCCCACTCATGTACACCACGCCCAGCGCCCGATTGGGATCGGCGCGGAATTGGGCCAGCGCCCGCTCTTCTTGGGCGGCCCGGCGGGCGGCCCGCCGACGGCCCCACCGGCTGGCCTGCAAGGCGGCACGCAGTTCGCCCTCGAAGGCCATGAGGACCAGGGCCAGGACCAACCCCACCCCGGTCAGCCAGGGGCGGGTGTTGAGCCACGCGCTGCCAGCGGGGGTGAAGAGCTGCAAGCCAGCGCCACCCAAGCCCACCAACACCCCCAGCGCGCGCAGGGGATAGGCCGCCACGGCGGCCCCCACCCCCGCGAACAACACGAACAAGCCGAAGCGCAGCAGGTACATCGTATTCCAGAAGACGAAGCCGCCCAGGGCCAGCCCCAGATCCCACCCGCGCAGGTAGGTGTCATGGAACCAAACCTCCAAGGCTTGTTTGTAGATGTAACTGCCCACGATGAAGAACGTGGCGGCGAAGAGGAGATAGAACAGGATCGCCTGCAGCATCGGCCCAACCCCGCCGGTGGGCACGGACGGTTGAAAATGGTAACGCAAGGAGAGCCAGAACAGCGACGCCGGGCGGGTGGCATTGAGGTTCAACTGACTCACGAAACGGGTGATCCGCCCACCAGCCGGCTGGGCGCTCGCCCGGTCCTCGATCCAAAGACTGAACTGCGTCACGAGCAGCGGCACGAAGGTCGCCGCCGCTTCCAGCAAGATCAGAATGGCGACGAAGCCTTTCAGGAACATGAAGAGGGCGAAGCTGGGCGCGGGGAGCCGCAACAACGTCACTCCCAGCCACCCGAAACCGACCGCCCGCAAGGTCCACCCCAAGCGGGCGTACCACGCCGGGTCCCACCACCGTTCGGTGCGCATGGCTGGCGCGGCCGATTGGCCGTGGGTGAACAGATCGGTGAGGCTCACGTCCACGAGGAGCTGTGTGGCGGGGCCCGAGCGCATCTTCCAACGGAAACGGTGGATGCCGACATAATAACCCAGCGCGCTCGACGCGAAACCGCCGAACAACGGCAAGGCCCAGGTGAGCGACCGCCAGTTGCGGGCAAACCCGAGGGTGGTGTCGCGCAAGTAAGGGTAGAGTTTGAGCCCGTCCACGTCGTGGTTGTACCAGATCAGCGATACCAACCCCATGAGGAGGAAGTGGGGAAGGAGCTTCGCCGCTTCCAAGAGATAGGGATGAATCGGGAGCAGGCCCTCGCGTTCTTTGAAGGACTTATAGCCCTGGATGAAAGCGACGACGTGGTCGGACGGAATATCCAACTGGCGATCCAGGGCCTCGACCAACGCGGTTAAGGTGGCGCCCGGCAACTGGAGGGGGAGCAAATCCAGCGCCCCGGGCTCCGCCGGGGCATTGAAGGCGCGCCGGGCGTCGAAGGGGGTGGGCCGTTGGCGCAGGCCCAAGGTGCGCAGCACCAACTCGATCTGGCCGTTGACACCGAAGACCTCCGCCGCGGCCGGGTTTTTCTGAAACTCCTTGAGCAGCTCCAACAGCCCCGCGTGGGCTTCCGCGAAGTACATGACCAGGCGGGACCAGATATGGTTGCTATCCTCGTTCTCGGTCAGCACGTCCTCCTTGCGGTGACCGTCCTTGCGGCCGGCTTTGACCACCCAGCGGGAGTAAATGCCCACCATCGCCGCGAACTCGTCCGCGCCGTTCAGCCACGGGTCGGCGCCGTCCTCCACCAACCGCGGATCGTCCACCTCCCAGCCATTGATCGAGCGGCGCCATTCCAGCACGAGTTTGTAGAGGGCGCGCAACTGCATGTGGAAGTTCTGCTCGATTGCCGCGTTGGAAAAGCGACTCCGGTCGGCGTTGGGGGGAGTGATCGCGCCCAGGACCCGTTTCGCCCACCGTTCCTCGGCGCGGGCCATGACCGCCTCCGGGACCAGGGGTGCCGACGCCACCACGGCTGAGCGCCGGCGGCGCAGCGCGCTGAGCCACCACCAGAACAAGGTCGCCGCCACCACCGACAGATAGAACCCGGCGGCGGTCCAGAAGAAGCGCGTCAGGTCTCGCGGCTCACCCAGGCGGGTTTCCAGGGGTTTGCCGGCGCGAAGGTTGGTCGGCCAGGCACTGCCC
>JAJXTA010000860.1 GCA_021784265.1 bacterium
CGGGGCGAAGAGCAGCTTGATCGCAATCGGCTCGGCGCCGGGATAATAGCCCGCGTGGGAGTTGGGATGGAGATGCAGGGCGTGGTAGGGGATGCCGGCTTTGCGGAGACTCTTCTCGTTGGCGCCGGTACAGCCGGCGGTGAGGCCGAACAGCCGCAGCACCGCGGTCCCGAAGGTGTGCTCGTAACGCGCTGGATTACCGAAGACGTTGTCGGCGACAATGCGCCCTTGCCGGTTGGCCGGGCCGGCCAGGGGGATAACGCTCCAGGCGCCGGTTACGGCATCCCGGACCTCGATGGCGTCGCCCACCGCCCAGATATGCGGGTCGCTGGTTTGCAGGTGTTCGTTGACACGGAGGCCGCCCAAGGCGCCGATCTCCAGCCCGGCGGCTTTCGCCAAACCGACCTCTGGCCGCACGCCCAAGCCGAGAACCACGGTGTCTGCGGGCAATTGCCGGCCACTGCGCAAGCGGACAATCGAGGCGCGGGTCGGGTCCCCCAGGGCGGGCGGGTCGAAAGCGGCCACCGGATCGTTCAGGTGCAGGGCGACCCCATGCGCGCGCAGCTCCTGGTGGAGCCACGCCGCCATCTCAGGGTCCAACGGGGTCATGACCTGCGGGAACGCTTCGACCACCGCCACCGTCAAACCCCCGTGCCGCACCAGTTGCTCCGCCATTTCCAGGCCGATGTAGCCCCCGCCGACCACCACCGCCCGGCAGGCTTGGCAGTCCTTGATCCAGGCCTTGATCCGGTCCACGTCGGGGATGTTGCGCACCGTGAAATGGCCGGGGCGCTCGATGCCCGGAATGGGCGGCTGCAACGGTGAGGCCCCGGTCGAGAGCACCAGGGCATCATAGGGCTGCCGGTAGGTGCGCCCGCCCACGACCTCCCGGACCGTGACCTCGTGCGCTGACCGATCGATCGCCACCACCTCCGTCTGCACCCGCACGTCGAGGTTGAAGCGCGCCCGCAGGCTCTGCGGTGTTTGAACCAGCAGGCGGTCGGGCGCCGCGATTTCGCCTCCCACAAAATAGGGCAAGCCGCAATTGGCAAAGGAGACGTGCGGTCCGCGCTCGAAGATGACGATGTCGGCGGCCTCGGAGAGCCGCCGCGCCCGGGTGGCCGCGCTGGCGCCGCCGGCCACGCCCCCGACCACCACCAGGCGGGTGGGCTTCATCGCGGACCTCCCCCCGCGTTGCCCGCCTGCTTCCAGCGCTCCCGCAAGGCCGCATGGAGGCGCTCGCGGAACTCGCGGGGCAGGGCGTACGCCTGGCCCGCTCGGTAGAGGGTGATGGTCTTGCGGATGTTATCCACCACCACCTGGCAGGGATTGCACCCGGCCAGATGACGTTCCAACTCGGCGCAGACGCCGGGGGCCAAGTCCCCGTCCACGTAGTCGTTGAGCATCGCCAATAGGTCCTGGCATTTCATAGCGGCGGAGGATCGCTGATCTGAAGCAATAGAGCCCGCGGGGTCAAAAAAGTTACACCGGCGCCGCCGCATCGGCGTCGTGCCGATGGGGCGCCCAGCGCCGGGCCGGATCGCCGAAGGCGCGGGTGAGGGTCTCCCGCAGTTGGAGGCGGGCGCGCAGCAAGCGGACCTTGACGTTGGCCTCGCTCAACCCTAGGGCGGCGGCGGTCTCCTTGACCGAGAGCCCCTGGACATCGCGCAGCAAAAACACCCACCGATGCTTCTCGTCCAGCTCGCCCAGCGCCAGCTCCACCATCTGCCGGGTCTCCTGGTGCTCGACCAGCCGTTCCGGCGTCTCCCGCCAATCGGCGATGTACTCGGGATGAGGAATTGACTCCCCGTCGGCCGGGGGCTCGGTGGCGGCCTCCAGCGACACCGTCTCCAGTCCCCGCCGCTTGCGCAGCACCTTGAGAGCGGCATGGGTGGCGATGCGCAGCAACCACGTGGCGAAGCTCGCCTCCTCGCGGAACGCGGTCAAATGTTCCATCACGCTCAGGAAGGTTTGTTGGGTAACGTCCTGGGCGTCGTGCGGGTGGCGGAGGATCCGCAGCGCCAGCGAATAGACCCGCGTCTCGTAGCGTGTGACCAAGGTCTCCAGCGCGGCCAACTCGCCGCCCTTGGCCCGGTGGACCAAGTCCGCGTCGCTGGCAGGGTCTGGGCGGTTATCCCTGTCCGTTGCCGTCATGCCCCGCAAGTGTAACGGGAACGGCCACGGCGAGCAAGCACCGGGCGCCCGCCCCGCCCGGGGCCTCGGACGACTCGAGCGGGCGTACGCCGGGTGGAATTGTCCGGGGCCGGCGCGGGCACCGCGCCGCCTCGCTCGGCCCAGGCGCGCCGGCAAGCGACGCGTCCGGCAACGGAACCCAACGCGCGCGCAGACGCCAGCGTCGGAGAGAGGGCCGACGTCTTTTCAGCGCGGCTCGCTTAAGGCCAGAATCTTGGAACCGTCGGGGGAAAAGGCCATCCCCTTGATGGGGCCCAGGCCTTCGGCGCGGACCGGCCGCACCGGCCGCCCGGAGGGCAGAGCCCATAACCAGACCTCGCGCGCCGGG
>JAJXTA010000861.1 GCA_021784265.1 bacterium
GGTTTTCATCAGCGACGGCATCATCGACAGTACGCGCTATCGTCCGAAGCCCATCCGCTTCCCCCCGCCGTACGACCACGGCTTCACCGGGGCCGTTTACTCCGTCACCAGCATCACCAACTACCACGGGATGACGCTGCCGCGAAGCAGTGAGCTAACCGCCTACATTGACCGACCCGGTGGCGGAAGCCCGCGCGACCTCATCAGAGCCTACACCTGTTCCATTCTGGTGACCAACATCACCACCGTGCCCGCGCCGGCGGATTTCGCCCCGGTGCTACCGGGTATTGTCTTGATCTCAGACCAGCGGTTCCGGGGCGGCACGAATCTGCCCGTCGCGCAGGTGCTCTACACGAACACGGCGTGGCCCGCCGCGGCAGCGGTCGCAACCTCGGCGGAATTCAAGTCGGTAAAGGCCGCCGCCGCGCAGATGGCGGTAGCCGGGCGAAACCGAGGGACTGGCTCCACCCTGTTGCTGATCGCCGCCGTACTGACTCTTCCTCCGGCTACCCTACTGTTCGTGCGTTTCGTGACACGAAAGCATAAGGGCATAACAAAGGCATGAAATGAAATCCTCCATGCTCCGGCGGGTGGCTTGGGCTGCGCTTGCCCCGGTCGGCATGGTGCTGCGCGGGGTCTTCGGGTCACAGGCGTAATCCCAGAGCAACGGCGGCAACCAGCCACGCTGCTCCGGCAGCGGCGCCGCGAACGGCGCGGCCCGCCGCGCTCTTACGGCTTCACGCGGAAGAACCGGGCCCCGGCGGGAAGGGTGATCGTGACACTGCGCATTCCGTTGGTGGTGAGGATGGGCAGGTCGCTGGGCGTCCAAGCACCGGAGAGGTCGCCGCTCTGCTGGAGCGTCCCGCTGCCCGCGGACCAGGAAACCACCACCGAGCCGCCGGCGGCGTGGATCGTCAGCGTTGTCGGGGCGGTATATTCGAACGCCCCCATGTCCACCGTGGCGTTGACGATGCGCGGGAAACCCGGACCGCGCTGGTCGTCCGGCGAGGGTTCGGTGACGTTGCCGGTGCTGTTTTGGTCCGCGTAATCGGGCGAGACGAGCGTGTTGTCACCGGCGTCGATGGCTGGACTCCCGGAGACGAGGGCGTGGGTCAGGGTCGGACCGCCGTTGGCCGCGAGTGCAGGGTCTAGCACGGTGGTCAGGACGATGGTGCCGACGCCGTGGTTTCCCACCAGATTGCCCCCGACCCCAGCGAGGACGCCCCCAGCGGTCGCGGCGTCTCCGATCAAGTTGTGGTGGGCGGAGGCCACCACCCCGAACAGGTCGTTCGGCGTGCCGGCAAGATCCAGGTTTCCGGCCACGATGCTGTTGTTCAAGGTGACGGCCCCGTTCCCGGTGGCGATGCCACCGCCGCCTCGGCCGGCCCGGTTGGCCGTGACGGTCGCGTTCGCGGCGTTCAACGTGCCGTTGTTAGTCGTCTCGATGCCTCCACCTGTCAAGTTGGCTTGGTTGCCGGACACTGTGCTGTTGGCCAGGGTCAACATGTTGGTGTTGAAAACCCCGCCTCCGCTGAAGGCCTGCACCCGGTTCGAGGAGATGGTGCTGTTCGCTACGACCACCAGCCCCCCGTTGTACAGGCCGCCCCCGAAATTGGTGGCCCAGTTCCCGGCCACGGTGGTGTTAAAAACGTCCAAGGTGCCCAGGTTGAAGATGCCACCGCCGTCACCGTCCTGCAAATAAAGGGCATTGGTGGGTGCCAACTCGGCCCAGTTCCCTGACACCGTGCAGTTGGAGAGGACCAGCGTGGCGTTGGCGTCGTTGTACAGGCCCCCGCCGCGGACAGCGAGGTTGCCCGTCACCCGGCAGTCGCCCAGCGTCAGGGTGGCATAAGAGTTGTTTGCGACACCCCCTCCGTCGAACGGCTGCCGCGCTAGGAGGCCCACATCGCCTCCCAGCAGTGCCGCAGCCGTGGTGTTGGTGATCGTCAGTCCGCTAATCGTCACTGTCGGACCGGGCGAGAGGTGAGCGGTGTTGATGCCAAACACCGTGCTTTGTCCGTTACCGCTGCCGTTGACGGTCACCAGGTTGACCCCGTCACCCACGATTGCCACGTCCTTGTTCACCATCACTTCGGCTGGGGGCGCGTAGCTTCCGGTCTTTACGACCACGGTCCCTCCCGCGCAGACAGCGTCGATCCCCGCCTGGAGGGTGCGCTTGGCAGTGGCCAGTGTCGTGCCGTCGTTCAGGTCGTTGCCGTTGACGCCGTCCACATAAATCGTCGAGGGACAGCCGCTGATGACGACCAGGGCGAACACGGTGGCGCCGTAATTGGGCTGCCAGGAGACTGTGGGCGGTTGGCTCGCCACGGTGGCAAACGTGCCCGACAGCGAGGTGTAGGTCACCACCGGAAAGGAGTTCCCTACTGCGGGGACGTAACCGTTCAGTGGCGTGCCAGTCACCGTGCCTGCCAGAGCTGCGGCCCCCGAGAGGTTCAGCTCGCCGAAGCTGGTCAGACTACTCAGGCCGAAGTTGAGCGTGCCGCCGGTCAGCACGTGGCT
>JAJXTA010000862.1 GCA_021784265.1 bacterium
CGCGTGCCAGGAGGAACAAGACGTCCCCCAAGCGGTTGAGGTAAGTGAGGATCTCGCGATTGTCGAGGTGGCCGGCCTCGAGCAAGGCGGAGACGCGGCGCTCGGCGCGGCGGCAGGTGGCCCGGGCCACGTCGAGGGCGGCGGCGGCGGGGTTGGCGCCGGGGATGACCCAGTCTTTGAGGGGAGGCAGGGCGGCCTCGAGGGCCTGGACCTGAGCGTCGAGGCTGGCGGTGAGCGCCGCAGTGACGCGGGGGAAGCCGTCGCGGGTGTACCGGGGCAGGTCAGCCGTTTCGGTGGCCAGCTCGCCCATGAGGGTGATCAGTTCGCGCTGGATGGACCGAAGCAACTCGGGGGTCGGGCCCGGGGCGGCCAACGCCCGGGCCGCGCCGAGGGTGGCGCTGAGCTCGTCCACGCTGCCGTAGGCCTCCAGGCGCGGATGGCTTTTGGGCACCCGCCGGTTATACATCAACCCGGTGGTCCCTTGGTCGCCGGTCTTGGTGGTGACGCTCACGGGCCGGTGGCGGGGGAGGCTGGGGTTAGGCGGGCGATGGCCTGCTCGTAGGTCTGGGCCAGGGCGGTCTCCTTCAGGTCGGCGGCGACTGCCAGGGCTCGCCGGTAGATCGGAAGCAGCTCCGGGTAGTCCGGATGCTCTTTGAAGAACTGCTGGTAGGTCTGGAGGGCTTGGTCCGGATGCTCCAACAAGACTTGCATCTGGGCCAGACCCAGCTCGAGATGGATCCGTTCTTGGGGGGAGGGTTTCAAGGTCAGGGCTTTGGCGTAGCCCGCCGCGCCCTCGCGGATGTTGCCCGCCATGATGTAGAGGTCCCCGAGTTTCTGTTCGAGGATGGGGCTCTGGCGGGTGATGGGCTCGGCCTCGAGGTAGCCGATGGCCTCGGGGATGGGCAGGCCGGTCACCAGGTTCAGGTTCACAATGCGCAGATACGACCAGGGCAGGAGGGAACTCTGCCGCCGGACCAGGTCCTCATGGCGCTCTTTGGCTTTCATCCCGAACGGGCGGTAGAGCGGGTCCCCCACCACCGTGACCTGCCAAGAGAGGGCATTTTGGGCGGCGCAGGCCGCCTCGCCGAAGCTGAACCCGGCCAGCAACCGGGCGAAGAAGATCCCCAGTTGCGGGGTAAACTCCAGGTACGGTTCATCGACGCACCCCATCGTTACCGTGGCCCCTTTGGCCAGCAGTGGGCCCACCCAGGCTTCGGTCGTGGACCGCAGCGTGCTGGCGCTGTAGGAGTGCAAGTGATAGGCGACAGCCCCGGGCATGAATTCGACATGGGGCAAGGTGAAGGGGCCGGAGGCGCGCGCATCGTACCAACCGGCGTACATCGCCACTTGCGCCAAAGGGTAACCGACCGAAAAGGTCTCGGGCCGCTGGTCGATGACCGTTTCGAAGCCCTGCCGCTGGACCATTTCCGCCGCCGTGCGCAGCCAGGCATCGCCCACGGCGTAGGGACCATTGGTCAGGCCGCGCAGGTCGAAATAAGCCCGGCCCCAGAGGCCGTCGGTTTCACCCTGAATCGCCTTGTCCACCAGGCTGCGGGCGATGGCGGGCGTGGGACCGTCCAGGCGGGCGACCAGCAGCACGCCGTTGGTGGGGTTGAACACGGCGCTGTTGGTGGCGGCGAACAGCGGATTGGGTGCCGGCCCCGTGTACTGGGGGTGGTAGCGGCTGCGCGGCAACAAGGCCAGCTCGCTATCCACCGCCGCCTCGTTGCGGCGGAACTCGGCGCGCAGCTTCCCGTTGTCGCCCTCGATCAAGGTGGGGTCGCGCAGGATCCGCAGGGGCACGCCATAAATGAGGACGAGGTAACGGACCTTGGCGCTGATGGGCCGCCGCAGCACCTCGCCGGGTCGTTGCGCCGTGGCCCCAACGACCTCTTGATCAAAGTTGATGAGCCCACGCGCTTCGAGCTGATCGAACAGCGGTCGCTCGAGGTCCTCGAGGTACTGGGCCCGGGTCATGTTCTCGGTGGTCGGCAAATCCAGACCGATGACCTGGCGTTTGGGCACATGCCGTCGCTCGGCGTAGTGGTCGGCGATGAGCCGGGAATCGGGTACCTGGCGCCGGTTGTAAACCACAACGACCTCCTCGCCGGGATTGGGCGGTGCGGCCTGGCCGAGGAAGGTGGCGGCCCACCCTCCCAAGCCCAGCAGCAAGCAGAGCGTCCTGATCCAGTGGACCGGGCGGCCGGGGTGCGCGTTGGTGGCGTGCCGCGGCCGGCCTTGGCGTGGGTCGAGCCGAGGTGCGTGGGCCAAGGCGCCGAGCCGGGCCCGCGAGTCAGACAGGCGGCTCACCCACGAGATGGGCCTGGGCGCGCGGTGGGCGTGGCGGGTCGGGTCGGTCATGGGCAGGGCGACGGCAGTCTAGGGGACGGCGGCTTCGCTCGGAGCCGCGGCCGGGAGCGCAGCGTCCGAGTAGGTGACACGCAGGCCGTCAAAGGCCAGCTCCACGCCGGCGGGGAGCTCGGCTTGGTCGAGGTCATGATCGAAATCGTGGGTCAG